>JANPDQ010000044.1:0-3364 GCA_031431575.1 Polaromonas sp. | reverse complement strand
TATTTCGGTTGGCTGGCCCCGACATATTTTGTGAAGGACCTCACCATGATTCAGAAATTTATTCTCGTTCCCGCTGCAGCAGGCGCAGTGATTGGCAACGAAGTCGGAAAGAAAAAATAACTCTCCCGAAGCCCTGGCTTTCGGGCAGAGCTAAATTGGGTAGATCAGTGAGTTGAGCACCATCTCACTGTCGTACACGCAAAGGCGACTGCTGAACAACAGCAGGTCGCCTTTTTTGTGGACAACGTCAATGTAGCGGCCTACGTTGTAGACCTCGCTCACGCCGCCCGGCTTGGTGCGAAAAACGGCGTAATTTGTCTCTGCCTGAATCACGTCGCCATCAACCCCAGTGACCCTGCATGGGCTGAGCACATGGCGCATGTAATACGGTGCATGAAAAATGGTTTGCGTGATGCCGTACACGCGGTCTTTCATCATGCCCTGGCTTTCCAGCGCCATCAAAGCCAGTGGTAATTTGCGGTCGAAATTTTCACGCGCCTGAATTTTGTACGTCCCGTTATCGAGAAAAAACAGCGGCCAGTCGTCAAAACGCTTGTCGTCAAGCACGGCCGCGTAGGCCGCGTTGAGCAGGTCAATTTGGTGGTGCAACAACATCGATGCTTCGGGCAACAAGGCAGTCATGAGCCCAATCCCAATCCAAATCCCATTACCTTGCGCCAATAGGTGTACATGCTGCGAATCAGCGTTTCAGTGACCATGTGCTCTGCGCCGCCAGTGCCGGTGCCGCCCAACTCGCACAGGGTGCTCCCTCTCATGCCCGCTTGGTTAAAGCCGTCCTGGCTGAATTCAATTACCTCACCATCATCAGCGCTGACAAAACCCGCTGGGCCAAACAGGTTGGCCTGGCGCAAGCGGCGCTGCGTCATCTCGGGCGTGTCTTCAGCAAAGCCAAAATGCGTCCAGACAAAATCAAACTCTCCTTCACCGCGCGGCACGATGTGGCGGGTACTTAGCGAATTAACTTGCTGCTGAATGATCAGGCTTGGGAACAGCGTGATCATGGTCACGGTCGGAGTGATGGCAGTGCCCGGGTTTGCCGGGTCGTCAATCGTCCACCACGACTCGGGGGCAACGTCGAGCAAGCGGTCATCATTGAGCGCCATATTGGCTTTAAAGCTGGTCACGCCGTCAGTGACCGCCGAGCTAGGCCCGCTTTCATTGCGACGCGAAATCATCACCGCGTGCCTGCCGTGCTCGTCCAGCACCATGCGGCTTTTTTGGTCAGCACGCCACAAGCCAAAAGTCACAAACCAGGTATGCAGCAAGCCGGGGTGGTAGGGGTCTTTGATGTTTTCCATCATCAGCTTCCAGTTGCCCGGAATGCGCTGGCGGTTATAGCCCAGCAGCGTCAACTTGCGTGCACTGCCGTCGTCGGCTTTGAAGATGCGGTTGATCCACGGCATCACGTTCGAACCGAGGTACTCTTCAATCGGTTCGGCTGAATCACTGAACGTAGCAAACACCAAACCATGCAGCACTGCCACGCGCAGCTTGGTCAAGCCGTGGTCTTTGACGTCAAACCCCTGCGGCATGCCGCCATTGACCACATCGCCGTCTTTCACGCCGTCTTTGAATGGCAATCCCGCTAAATCACCATTGAGCTTGTATGTCCATTGGTGGTACGGGCACACAAAGCTGCGCGCGTTGCCGTGCTGGGTTTGACAAAAGCGCACACCCCGGTGGGCACAGCGGTTTTCTACCACGCGAATGCCGCTGTCCGTTGTGCGGTCTTTGGGGGCCACGCGGTCACGCACCATCAGCACTTGCCGCTCACCCACATGGCTCAGTTTGTAGTCGCCGGTGTTGGGAATTTCAATTTCAAGGCCGACGTAACACCAGTGCGCGCCGTAAAAAATCTTGTCGAGCTCTTGCTGGTAGAGCTGCGCGTCGGTGTAAGCCCAAAAGGGCACGCGGCTGGTGGCAGTGCCGGACCATTGGGGCGTCTGTTGGGTCGAAGCGGTCGGTGAATGCATGTGGCCCACAACCTTTAAAAAGTTATGAATAAATCATACGCTTACTTATTAGTTTTGCCTGAATAACTTTAAAGCCGTTACGTTTTCGCCACTGGCTTGCGCCCCGCCTTCCAGGCGCCGTAAATCACCACCAGGCCAGGAATCAAGATCATCGCCCAAATGATCTTTTCAAGGTTGGCTTTGACGATGGGAATATTTCCGAAAAAATAACCTGCAGTAATGATGCTGCCCACCCACAGCGCGCCGCCCGCCACGTTGAAAAACGTGAATTTGCCCCGGTTCATTTCAGACACGCCCGCCACAAACGGCGCAAACGTGCGCAAAAACGGCGCAAACCGCGCCAGTACCACGGTAATGCCGCCGTAGCGCTCGTAAAACGCATGCGACTTGTCAAACGCGTTTTTGTTGAACCATTTTGAGTTGGGCCAGCCAAACACCTTGGGGCCGAAGTACCTGCCGATGCTGTAGTTGCACTGGTCGCCCAACACTGCAGCTATAAACATCACGCCCACTGCCACCGGAAAACTCAGCAGCCCGACGCCACACATGGTGCCCACCACAAACAGCAGTGAATCACCCGGCAAAAACGGCATCACCACCACGCCGGTTTCCACAAAAATGATCAGGAACAGCAGCGCGTATACCCAGGCGCCGTAGCTGGTTACAAACGCCTGCAGGTGCTTGTCGATGTTGACGATGAAGTCGATTAAAAATGCAATGATTTCCATAGGCATATTTTGACAGGTGCGGTGCACGGGCTTTTACGCACAGCCCGTAAAATTAAGCCCAATGCTTATGCCCCAACGACGCCCCATACGCGAACTGCCCGACGAACTGATCAGCCAGATTGCGGCGGGCGAGGTGGTTGAACGCCCCGCCTCGGTGGTGCGCGAGCTGGTAGACAACGCGCTGGACGCAGGTGCTACTGCCATCACCGTGCGGCTGCTGGCAGGTGGCGTGCGCTTGATTGCGGTGGAAGACGACGGATCGGGCATCCCGCGCGAGGAACTGCCCATTGCCCTGCGCCGCCACGCCACCAGCAAAATCGCCTCGCTGCAAGACCTGGAATCGGTAGCAACCATGGGTTTCAGGGGTGAAGCGCTTGCAGCTGTTGCGTCAATTGCAGACATGAGCATCACGTCTCGCACCGCAACTTCTGAACATGCCTGGCAATTGCACGGCACCACGGGCGAAATGCAGCCCGCCGCACGCAGCCAAGGCACCACGGTTGAAGTGCGTGAGCTGTTTTACGCCACGCCCGCGCGCCGCAAGTTTTTAAAAACCGATGCCACCGAGCTGGCGCATTGCATTGAAGCGGTGCGCCGCCACGCGCTGGTGCGGCCCGACGTGTCTTTTGCCATTTGGCACGA
>JANPDQ010000043.1:0-4319 GCA_031431575.1 Polaromonas sp. | reverse complement strand
CCCGATGCACCCGGAAATTCGGCAGGACAAGCCCGGCAACTGTCCCATTTGCGGCATGACACTGGAACCCTTGATCCCTGAGCTGGAAGAGGGCGAAAACAAAGAGCTGATTGATTTTCAGCACCGCTTTTGGTGGACGCTACCTTTGACGGTGGTGGTCACGCTACTGGCCATGGTGGGGCACACTCTGGCATTGTTCAGTATGGCCACGCAAAGCTGGATTGAGCTTGTGCTGTCACTGCCCATCGTGTTTTGGGCGGGATGGCCATTTTTTAAACGCGGCTGGGAGTCCGTTGTTAACCGCAGTCCGAACATGTGGACGCTGATCGGCCTGGGCACAGGCGCGGCGTTCGTTTATAGCGTGGTTGCAACATTTGCGCCGCAGGTCTTCCCCGATTCATTTATTGCGATGGGGCGCGTTGCAGTTTACTTTGAGGCGGCCGCAGTGATCATTTCGCTGACCCTGCTGGGGCAGTTGCTTGAGCTGAAAGCGCGGTCACAAACTTCTGCGGCCATCAAATCTTTACTCGGTTTGTCGCCCAAAACAGCTCGGCGAATTGGCACTGACGGTGTGGAAGAAGACATCCCGTTAAGCAACGTCCACGTGGGCGACGTGCTGCGCGTGCGGCCAGGTGAAAAAGTGCCGGCTGATGGCGTGGTGACTGAAGGCAGCAGCGCGCTGGACGAGTCGATGCTGACAGGTGAGCCTTTGCCCGTCACTAAGCGGGCCGGTGACAAATTGATTGGCGCAACTTTGAACACCAGTGGCGCGCTGGTGATGCGGTCTGAGCATGTAGGCAGTGCCACCATGCTGTCGCAAATCGTGCAAATGGTTGCGCAGGCGCAGCGCTCCAAAGCGCCCATGCAGCGCATGGCCGATGTGGTGGCGGGGTACTTTGTGTACGGGGTTGTCGCAGCGGCAGTGCTGACGTTTTTTGCCTGGGGGCTTTTCGGGCCGCAGCCGAGCTGGGTCTTTGGTTTGATTAACGCGGTGTCGGTGCTGATCATTGCCTGCCCGTGCGCTTTGGGCTTGGCCACGCCGATGTCCATCATGGTGGCGACAGGGCGCGGTGCAACGCAAGGCGTGCTGTTTCGCGACGCTGCAGCAATTGAGAATTTGCGCAAGGTAGATACGCTGGTCATCGACAAGACTGGTACGTTGACAGAAGGCCGGCCCGCATTTGACAGCGTGGAAGCGGCTGATGGTTTTGACGCTGACGAAGTGCTGCGCCTGGCCGCCAGCCTGGACCAGGGCAGCGAACACCCGCTGGCTGAAACCATTGTGCGGGCTGCCAGAGAGAAAAATATGAGTTTGAGCAAACCTGAAAATTTTGACACTGCTTCGGGCATTGGTGTAAAAGGCCAGGTTGATGGCAAACAGCTTGCACTGGGTAACACCACACTCATGCAGCAAATCAGCGTGCCGGTAGATGCCATGTTGACGCAAGCCGAAGCGCTGCGCGCTGAAGGCGCAAGCGTGATGTATCTGGCAGTTGACGGCAAACTTGCCGGCCTGCTGGCGGTGTCTGACCCTGTCAAGCAAAGCACACCTGAAGCCCTTAAAGCGCTCAACGCGGCGGGTATTCGCATCGTCATGGCCACGGGCGATGGCTTGAGCACTGCCAATTCAGTTGGCAAGCGACTTGGCATTGACGAGGTGCATGGTGAAGTCAAACCGGGAGACAAACTTAAATTGATCGAGCAGCTGCAGTCTGAAGGCCATGTGGTGGCCATGGCAGGTGACGGCATCAATGACGCGCCTGCGCTCGCCAAAGCCGATGTCGGGATTGCCATGGGCACAGGCACTGACGTAGCCATGAATAGTGCGCAAGTCACGCTGGTCAAGGGTGACCTGCGCGGTATCTCGGTAGCGCGGGAACTGTCGAATGCGACCGTTGCCAACATGAAGCAAAACCTGGCGTTTGCCTTTGTCTACAACGCTTTGGGCATACCGATTGCTGCCGGTGTGCTGTACCCGCTGACGGGCTGGCTGCTGTCACCCATGATCGCTGCGCTGGCGATGAGTTTGAGTTCAGCGTCGGTAATTTTTAACGCGCTGCGGTTGCGGGGCGCGAAGGTGAAGTGACTTACTTCACCGGCTGAATTTCAGTCACCATAATTGCGCTGCCAGATTGTTCAGCCTTGAACTTGATCTTGTCACCGGCTTTAAGGTTGTCCAACATCGCTGCGTCTTTGACCTGAAACACCATGGTCATTGCTGGCATGTCCATACTTTTAATCACGCCATGCTTGAGCGTGATTTTTTTAGTTTCCTTGTCAATCTTTCGCACCTCGCCGTCTGCCATATTTGCCATGTCCGCTGCTGGAGCTTCCGCCGTTTTGGGAGTAGCTTCCTTGGCCATGGGCGCGCCTGCATGCGACGCCGCAAAGGCAGGACTACAAGCCAATACAAGTGCCGAAATAGCAAAAAATGATTTGATGTTTTTCATGATGTCTTTCTGGGTGGGTTAAAAATTGAGCTTGATTTGATTCAGGATTTTGAAGAAGAACGATTGGCAGCTTTCGCGGTGTAAGACTGGTAAACGCGCGAACTGCCGTCTTTGGTGACAAGCACCACGTCGTAAGCATCGCGCACGCCCGACATTTCACCGCGCATTTCCATGCCTGGTGAGCCGACTGGCATGCCAGGCACTGCCAGTCCGATGGCTGCGGGCCTTTCTCGCAGCAAGCGCTTGACTTCTTGAGCAGGTACGTGGCCCTCCAGCACATAGCCGCCAACCAGTGCAGTGTGGCAAGAGCCAAACCTGGCTGGCAGCCCCAACTTTTCGCGAATGGGAGCTGTGTCATTCACGTCGTTTGTCACGACGTTAAAACCCTCATTGCGCAAATGAATGACCCAGTCCTTGCAACAGCCGCAGGTGGGCGTTTTCCAGACAGTAACTTTCTCTAACTGGGTGGCGGTTATACCTGGTTGGGCATAGGCCAAAGTGCTGACGCTTAACAAGCCAAGTGCTGACTGCATGAACGTTCGGCGGGTTGGTAGTAATGATCTTTTGTACATTGCAATGCTCCAGGTTAAGGGCGAAAAACTGCTTTCATTTCGCTGCCAGTACCGTAATTTTGCCGGCCATGCCCGCCTGGTAATGCCCGGCAATCAGGCAGGCAAACTCAAAGTCACCGGGGCGGTTGAATGTCCAGATCAGGTCTTGCGATTTGCCCGCCGAGACGTGCGCCATGTACGGCTCATCGTGTTCCATTTTTGGAAATTTCACCATCAGGGCGGCGTGTGCATCTAGCTCTTTTTTGGTTCCAATCACCATCTCGTGCAGCTGCTTGCCCTGGTTTTTAACCACAAATCGAACCGTGTCACCTTGCTTGATTTCAAGCTTGTCGGGACTAAAGCGCATGTTGTCGCCCATCGTCAAAGTGATGGTTTGTTTGACAGCTTTTGCATCGCCTGCAATGCCCCAGTCTTTTTGTTCTTTCACTACTGCAGCTGTTTTGGCCTTGTGAGGCGTATCTTCATGGGCAAAAGAGACTGTAGCCCAATTAATCATGGCGCAAGCAGCTATTAATTTAATAGTAAGTGATGTGTTGATAAAAGTGTTCATAAAAAGTTTAGTTAAAGGTTACAAAAAAAGTTAGGGAAATTCAATGCTTCATGCCGCTGTGGCCATCGGGCTTGCCCATGACGGGCTTGCGGATCTGCACTTCAACTTCTTTGGCTGGCATGTTTTGGGCTTTCATCGACTGCCCGCCCTCTGACGCAAAACGAGCCGGGTCTGGTAGCGCCCCCTTCCATTCATACGCCACCGTGCCCGCAGGGTGCTTGTACCAACCCGGGTCCTTGTAGTCGCCGGCCTTCTGGTCTTTGCGCACCTTGACCATGCTGAACATGCCGCCCATCTCCACACTGCCAAACGGGCCTTCGCCGGTCATCATTTTGGCGGTGTTGTCGGGCAGTGGCATGTCCATTTCGGCCATGTCGGCCATACCGCGCTCGCCCATCACCATGTAGTCAGGGATGACGCTGGTGATTTTTTTGACAATCTCGCGGTGATCAACGCCTATCAGTGTTGGTACGTCATGGCCCATGGCATTCATGGTGTGGTGGCTTTTGTGGCAGTGAAACGCCCAGTCACCTTCTTCGTCGGCCAAAAATTCAAGTTGCCGCATCTGCCCAACAGCAATGTCTTGCGTTACCTCATACTGGCGGGTTGATTTGGGCGTTGGCCCACCGTCCGTACCCGTCACCAAAAACTCGTGGCCGTGCAGGTGAATCGGGTGATTCGTCATCGTCAGGTTACCGATGCGGATGCGTACCTTGTCATTTTTGCGCACGATCAGCGGGTCAATGC
>JANPDQ010000042.1:0-4302 GCA_031431575.1 Polaromonas sp. | reverse complement strand
GATGCTGGCCGATGGTGTGGTCGATCTCCCCGCTGCCAGCTGGCTGGCAAGTGCCAATTACCTGGGCTATCTGGTCGGTGCACTGCTGTGTACTTTTCAGCCAGTGATCTGGGCGCGTTTTAAGGCCTTGCCGTTGGTGCCGGCTACGCTGTGGCTGCGCGGCGGGCTGGTCGCAACATGTGCGTTAACACTTGGCATGGCGGTGCAACTTCCCACTGTGTGGCCGTGGCTGCGCTTTGCCGCAGGCGCGGCCAGTGCTTTTGTATTTGTTTTCACATCGGGCTGGTGTCTTGCGCGGCTGGCTGAGCAGCACGCCAGCAATTTGGGCGGCATCATGTTTACCGGGCCGGGTGTGGGCATTGCTGTCAGCGGCGTGCTGGCCAGCGCTATGGTTGCCCTCGAATGGAAAGCCGCTGCAGGCTGGTTGATTTTTGGCGTACTGGCCTGTGTGTTGACGGCGCTGGGTTGGTCCGCGTTTGCCACGCCGCAAGCAAGGGTTGCCTTTGCTCCAACATCGCAGACTGCAACTTCGCCTGCTGAAAAGGCCCTTGCTGCTGAGCCGGTCAACGCGAGCCGGTGGCACATGGCATGGCTGTCAATCGCTTATGGGCTGGACGGTTTGGGCTACATCATCACGGCAACGTTTTTACCGGTTATTGCCCGGCAAGTGATGCCCGGCTCGCCCTGGCTGGACTTGTTCTGGCCGCTGTTCGGCGTCGCGGTGGTGTTGGGTGCGCTGCTGTCAACCCGCATTTCTTTGAAAGGTGATCTGCGTTATGTGCTGGCTGCCTGCTACCTGCTGCAAGCTGCAGGCGTCATCCTGACGGTGTGGCTGCCCACGCCGTTCGGCTTTGCAATGGGTAGTTTGCTGCTCGGCCTGCCGTTCACAGCGATTACTTTTTTTGCCATGCAGGAGGTGCGCCGTTTAAAGCCGCACAGTGCCGCAAGCTACACCGGCCTGCTGACTGCCGTGTACGGCGCTGGCCAAGTTGCCGGACCACCACTGGCTGCCTGGCTGCTCAGCCGCAGCGCCACAGTAGGGCAGGGTTTTAATGTGGCACTGGAGATTGCCGCCAGTGCGCTTGTGCTGGGGGCGGTAGTGTTTGTGGGGCTTGCGCGGGTGTATCCAAAGGACAGACCTGCGAAATGAAGATGCCATCAAAGTTCTGCGGCATTTTCACAAAAGTGTTGGAAGGCGTACCGCCGGGAGCTTGGGCGGCAGAAGGTGCGTCTGCTGCAAATTTACAGCAATCGTCTATTTTTTATAGTGTGTCCGCTCGTCAAGCAGCAAAAATTAACCGCGGTGATGAACCCATCAGCCTTTAAAACCATAGACCACGTTTTGGTTCGCGTACGAGACGCGAAGCCAATGATGGATCTTTTCGCCCAAACATTCGGGCTACCAATCTCTTGGCCACTGCAATCCAATGATTTTGCAACGTATGGATGGGTTACTTTAGGCAATGCGAATCTTGAATTCTGGGCGTCATCAAACAACAGTGATTTACCCAGAGAAGATCTACTGCCACTGTTCCACGGGCTGGCGCTTGAACCGGAAAATCTGGCTGACAGCATTCAAATATTGAGGGGTCGCGGCGTCAATTGCAAAGCGCCAAGACCATACGTCACGCAAACCAACGACGGCCGTGATGTGACTAATTTCACCAACTCTGTCGTGCTGGATGTGTCAAGTCCTCTGGCTTGCATTTTCTTTTGCGAATGGGGCCTTGAAGGCACGATCTTTCCATGGGAAGAACGGCTAACAACTCCGCAGCGTAAGCTTAAAGAACAACGACAGCTATCGGCCTGTGCCGGAGGCAAACTCGGCATCACGGGGCTTGTGGAAGTTGAAATACTCTGCACGCGCTTAGAGGAAACCAAAGCGCGGTGGCTGGCGATGACAGGACAAACGTCTGCGCCGATAACGCAAGATGGGATTCAGCTGAGCCTTCGCGCTGGCAATGAGGACAAAATTGAGTCAATAGTCATCGGGGTGCGCTCACTGGTAGCGGCGGAAAAGGTGTTGGCTAAAGCCGGGCTTTTGCGCGAGCGCAGTGGCAACGAAATTTTGCTGGAAACAAATGCTTGGTTGGGTCTGTGCTTTCGCTTTCGGCAGAGCTGATTTCCGCTCTACGTAACTTCCCTCGAAGTTATGGTTCTTAAGTTGCTTAATATTTGAGCTTTCACTTAGGCGCAGGCTGCCAGGAAGGCTCTCATGCATTTATTTATCAAAGCGTTTTTAGCCCTGCTGCTCGCCGCAGCAGGTTGTCATGCAAGCGCGCAAGACCGCTATAAGCCATCCCCAGAGGGCGACGAAATCACCGACACAAAAACCGGGTTGGTCTGGCGGCGCTGCGCTGAGGGAATGACCTGGAAGAAAACCACCTGCACGGGCAAGGTCACCTACGCCAATCAGGCGCAAGCGTCTGACCTGGCCAAAAGTAGCGCTTCGCCGGGCGCGCAATGGCGTTTGCCAACGCTCAAAGAGCTGAACAGCATTCTGTCTGTGCGTGACATCGATGCTGGCAAGGCAGCGATTGACCCAAATGCGTTTCCCGCTACGCCAATAGCGCGCTACTGGACGTCCACTTCAGTTGGGCCCAGCTACTACATGGTGGTGGGTTTCGGCGAGGGCCACTCGGGGGAGGGCGAACGCAATTCCCCAGGTGCCACGCGGCTGGTGCGCAGCGCCAAGCCTTGAGCTAACCGCTTGCCTTTCTTGATGCCAGCTAACAGGTAGCTGGCCATACTGTCCACGCCAGGATGTGGAGGGTGAACCACCATCAGAGTTCACAGCATTCCACAGCATTGCTGTAGCTTCTGATCACGGCGCACTTGTTGACGTTGTAAGACCCGGAGTTGTATTCGCCTGTAACGCGAACGCGAATAATTCGCATTAACTGATAAACTTTCAGTTTTTACCCTCCGTTTAAAGTAGAAAGACATCCAGCATGCAGCGCAGAACAATCGTTTTAGGAAGTGGGGCGGCAGTCGCCATAGCAGCGTGCGGCGGTGGCTCAGACCCTGCAGCTCCAGTCGCCGTGCCACAAAACAAGTATTCGGTAGACAACCTTGCGGCGTCGAATGCCAGCTACAAGGCTCTCATAACCCTACCCGAAATGATCGGCGCTTGGGGCGTTGCTATTCGCCCGGCCGGTGCTGGTGGGCACTTTTGGGTAGGTGCGGCGGACGCGTCGTGGGAATTCGTCGGTGACGTCAGAAAAAACGCTGACCCGGCGCTGCGCGTTCTCGGCCAGGACAACCTTAAAAAAGTAACTGTGCCCGGCACTGGCAGTGAATCAGACCCCACCCCCGGTGCAGTTACCGGAGTTGTCTACAACGGCGGCAGTATTGACTCAACCAACTTCCTGCCAACCGGGCAGGTCATGCCCATTAAAACTGGCGAGAGTGCAACCACAGCCATCAGCGGGTCATCGCGCTTCATGTTTGTGACCGATTCTGGCTACATCGGTGCGTGGGGCGAGCGCCGTGCCGATAACGGCGCGATTTTGCGCAACGATGGTGCGGCGGCGCGCGTGTTTCCGCCGTCGGGCGTTGAGCCTGAAGGTGCGTACTTTGGCGTGGCCATGAAGACCGACACGTGGGACAAAATGTGGGTTGCTGACTTTGGTGCCAGCCCGCAAATTTTGCAATTCAACGGTACTTGGGAAATTGAGCCAACGCAGGGCTTTGTCAACCCGTTTGCAACCGGCCCAAGCGTTGGAGCAGGCACAGCTAAGCGGCCTAAACCGGGCGACCCGGTACCGTTCAATATCACAGCGCTAGGCTCGCGCGTATTTGTGGCTTATGCCATTTCGCGGCCTGACGAGCAAGACCCTACAAAGTTTTTTGCCGGTGAAGAAGACTCACTTGACCCGGCGGCAGAACTTGCCTCCGGCAACAAGCCTGACAAGGGCAAGCTGGTGGAATACACGCTGAGCGGCGCGTTGGTGCGCATCTACAAAGACAACATGCGCCTGAACGCGCCGTGGGGTGTCGAGATTGCACCCAAAAACTTTGGCAAGTTTTCAGGTGCGGTGCTGGTGGCCAATTTTGGCGGGGCGGGCTATGTGTCGGCCTTCAGTTCAAGCACTGGCGACTTTCTGGGGTATTTGAACAAGTCCGAGGGTGTGCCAGTAGCGATTGAAGGCATCTGGGGCTTGCAGTTTGGCAACGGCGTGAGCCTGGGCGACAGTGACGCGCTTTACTTTGGCGCCGGGCCCGAGGGTGACAACCCGTCAGGCCTTTTTGGCTCGATTCGCTACACGCCTGCATGACGCGGGTGCGCGCTTGGGCCTAGGC
>JANPDQ010000041.1:0-3483 GCA_031431575.1 Polaromonas sp. | reverse complement strand
AAACGCATGACCAATTGGTGGTGCTGAGCGCACAAAGCATCAACGGCTACGCCGACCGACCGTTGGCAACAGTGATGCAAGACACCTTCAAGCTGGCGGCCGTGGGGCAAGCGTGGCAGGAGTTTATGAAGCGCTTTGCTCCGGGGCAACTGGATATGTCGGGTATGACGCCTGCCAGTGCATTTTTCACCCGCACGCTGCTGATTCACGAATACCGAAAAGTGCTGCTGCGTGACCCGCAATTGCCAAAGGCGTTGTTACCGGCCGATTGGCCAGGAGATGGTGCGCGCCATTTGTGCGAGACGTTGTACCGCAGTCTGGCGTCGAGCAGCAACGCGTTTTTGGCGGAGCACGTCACCGCAATGGATGCGCCCGAATAGCTACTGATTTAGTAGCTGCTTGCGCCCGTATTTATTGCGCTGCAGGTCTAATTGATGCTTGAAAAGTCAGGACGGCGTTTTTCCATGAAGGCCGTAAACGCTTCACGCGCAGCGGGCTCTTTGAGCATGCGGCCAAAGCTGGCGCCCTCTTCCACCATTCGCTCAGCCAACTGGGGCGCGTTGGATTTTTTCATCAGGCGCTTGGTTTCAACCAACGACGACAACGGCTTGCCTGCCAGCTTGCGCGCCTGCTGTTGTGCCAGCGCGTTGGCTTCGCTTGGCGGCACGATGCGGTTGACCAAACCTATTTCAAGCGCGGTTTCAGCCGTGAAAGGCTCGCCCAAAAGCAGCGCTTCAGCCGCGCGGTGGTAGCCCATCAGTTGCGGCACCAGCAGGCTGGATGCGGCTTCGGGGCACAGCCCCAAGTTCACAAAAGGCATGGAAAACGCGGCGTTGTCGCCTGCGTAAACCAAATCGCAATGCAGCAGCACAGTGGTGCCAATGCCAACCGCCGGGCCGCAGACTGCCGCCACGATGGGTTTGGTGAAGGTGCTTACGGTGCGCAAGAAACGGAACACGGGCGAGTCTTGCCCAGCAGGCGGGACGTTCAAAAAATCACTGATATCGTTGCCCGCTGAAAAGATGCTCTCGTGCCCTTGAATGACCACTGCGCGCACAGCCGCGTCTTGGGTCGCGGCGTCAAGTGCATCAGACAGCGCGGTGTACATCGCCACATTGATGGAGTTTTTACGCTCAACACGGTTGAGCGTGATGGTGCAAACGCCTGCTTCGGTATTGATCAAGATTTCAGTCATGTTTAATGTTTCCGTTCATTCTTTAAAGTAAACCACTTGGTGCGTGGTGGCCAGCAGCAAGCCCGCTGCAGACCACAGCTGAGCGCTTTGGTCAAAAAAGCCGTTGAAAAAACATTGTGCCTCGGCCTGGCCGAGTACAAAGTCCCCGCCCAATTGAGCCAGCTCAACGGCGTCGGCATGAAAGTACACCGTCATGGACACGGTGCCAATGGGCACAAAAGTTTGGCGGCGCAAAAACACACGCGGAAAAAAGGTATCAGCCAACGCGGTAAGCGACGCAAAGTCAATGTGGCGCTCCTGAACGTCACGCACCCACATTTGGCTCAAGGTGCCGCCCTCCCGCCCGTCCCACACGGCGGGTAAGTGGCCTGTTAGCGCGCGCATATCGTAGCGCTCGGTCCAGGGTAGTCTGGGCGCTTCGGATCGGGGCAATTGCGCAGCAGCAGTAACAACCGGCATGTGGGATTCGACGCTGCTGAACGTGGCGCGCCGCAGGGCTGTAACGGCTGTAGCGGTAATGACGATCTGCTCGCCCTGCGTCAGCTCGATCGTCCAGTGCTGGGTAGACCGGTTTGTACGCGCAGGTTTGGCATGGATCTCGAACGCGCCCTCAGCCACGCTTGCGCAAAAGTTCACGGTGAACGACACCGGGTTTCCCAAACGGTCTGGGTGCTGCATGACGGCTTGCAGCATCACTGCCGCCGTGATGCCACCAAACGGGCCGACCATGTTCATCCACGCACTGTGCGTGCTGCCGCTGTAATGGCCCACACCGGATTCCAGGCTTTGCAAGGCAATTGCTTGGTCAAATTCAAAAGCGTTTTGCGTCATGGGCAGTTAGTTTTTTGAACTTGATATTACTTTAAACGCTATATATTTTATAGCTGCTTACGCCTATATTCATTGCGCTACAGGTCTAAAACACATCAAAAAGGCGGTTTTTAGACGGTTTTCAGACTCAAACCCGCTCAAAAATGCCCGCAGCGCCCTGCCCCATGCCCACGCACATGGTCACCATGCCGTACTTGAGCTTGTGGCGTTGCAGCGCGTGGATAACAGTAGCTGCACGAATGGCGCCGGTGGCACCCAACGGGTGGCCAAGTGCAATCGCGCCGCCCATCGGGTTGACTTTTTCTGTGTTCAACCCCAATGTGTTGATAACGGCCAGCGACTGCGCAGCAAACGCTTCATTCAGTTCAAACCAGTCGATGTCGTCTTGCTTCAGTCCTGCAAATTTCAGTGCTATTGGAATCGCTTCGATCGGGCCAATCCCCATCAGGTGCGGCGGCACGCCACGGTTGGCGTAGCTGACGAAGCGGGCCAGCGGCTTGAGGTTGTAGCGCTTCAGGGCTGTCTCGCTAACCAAAATGAGTGCTCCAGCACCGTCAGACGTTTGCGAGCTGTTGCCCGCGGTCACTGAGCCACGCGCGGAAAACACAGCACGCAGTTTGGCAAGCCCTTGCACCGTGGTGTCAGGCCTTGGGCCCTCGTCCATACTTGCCGTGAGTGTGGTGGCAATAACTTCACCAGTCTCCAGGTTAGCGGTGCGGTCGGTCACTTCAATTGGCGTGATCTCATCGGTAAATTCACCCGCCTGCTGGGCCTTGATCGCCCTCATGTGCGACGCATATGCAAACTCATCTTGCGCCTGCCGTGAAACTTTCCACTGCTGCGCGACTTTCTCGGCTGTCATGCCCATACCGTAGGCAATGCCATATCTTTCAATGTCATCAGGGTTAGTAAATACGCTGGGCGACACGCTGGGGGAATTACCCATCATGGGCACCATGCTCATGCTTTGGGTGCCAGCGGCGATCATCACGTCAGCCTCACCAACGCGAATGCGATCAGCCGCCATCTGTATCGCGGACAGACCCGCTGCGCAAAATCGGTCCACAGTCACGCCGCCTACGCTGTGCGGCAAGCCCGCAAGCACCGCACCAATGCGTGCCACATTCAAGCCTTGAGGGCCCTCAGGAATGGCGCAGCCGCAGATAACGTCTTCTACCGCTTTGGGGTCAAGCCCCGGCACTTGTGCCATAGCGGCACGCAAGACCGAAGCCAGTAATTCGTCAGGCCGTGTATTGCGGAAAAACCCGCGATGCGAACGGCCGATGGGCGTGCGCGTTGCAGCAACGATGTAGGCGTCTTGGAGTTGTTTCATGGTGACTTTCTTTATGTGTGTTTGATGGGTGCTTAAAGATGGGCCTCTTGCTCCTTCCCCTTCCGGGGGAAGGCGGGGATGGGGGCGAGCGCGGCTAAGTCTGCGATACGGTTGTAAATACAAG
>JANPDQ010000040.1:0-11711 GCA_031431575.1 Polaromonas sp. | reverse complement strand
GGCGCGAGGATTTTCACGTTACCCGCTTCAAGCAGGTGGGGCAAACCACCACCTTGTTTGTGGTCGATGCGTCAGGCTCTTCCGCGCTCAATCGCCTGGCTGAAGCCAAAGGCGCAGTTGAATTGCTATTGGCTGATTGCTATGTGCGCCGTGACCGCGTCGCGGTGCTGGCTTTTCGCGGCAAGACCGCCGAGCTGCTGCTGCCGCCTACCCGATCGCTGGCGCGCGCCAAGCGGGCGCTGGCTGGTTTGCCCGGCGGTGGCGGCACGCCACTGGCAACAGCGATTGACGCTGCACGCGAGCTTGCCGACCAGATCAGCCGCCGGGGCGAAACGCCCGTCATTGTGCTGCTGACCGATGGGCGCGGCAACATCGCCCGTGATGGCTCGCCAGGCCGCGCCAAGTCAGCAGAAGACACCGTTGCCGCAGCCAGGCAGCTCCGGGTTGCGGGCTTTACCGCGCTGCTGCTAGACACCTCTGCCCAAGCGCACCCTGCTGCGCAGGCACTCGCTTTAGAGATGGGCGCAGCCTACGTGCCGCTGCCTTACGCGGGTGCGCAGGCGGTCTTGCGTGTGGTGCAAATGGCCAGCGCCGCAGCACGGTAAAAGGCAAAGCCATGGCCCAGCGTCTGCAATGGGAGCGAGACGGCGTCAACTGGCCGCACCGCGCGCACAGCAGTTTTGTGATGGCTGCGCACTTGCGTTGGCATTTGCAGCGGTTCGATGCTGCGGACACAGAAGCGCCTACTGCGCTGCTGATTCATGGCACCGGTGCGTCAACCCATTCGTGGCGCGCAATGATCCCGCTGCTCACGCCGCATTTCTCGGTGCTGGCGGTTGATTTGCCCGGCCATGCTTTTAGCGAGATGCCGTTGGGTGGCGCGACGTCGCCGCAATTGTCATTGCCCGGAATGGCGAGGGCGCTAGCTGAATTGCTCAAAACTTTACATATCAGCCCAGCGCTGGTCGTCGGCCACTCCGCAGGCGTGGCGGTGGGCGCGCGCATGTGTTTGGATGGATTAATTGCGCCGCGATTGCTGGTCAGCATCAACGGGGCCTTGCTGCCGCTGGGCGGCTTGGCAGGGCAGGTTTTCTCCCCTGTCGCCAAGCTGATGGCAGCGCTGCCTTTTGTACCCAAATTTTTTTCGTGGCAAGCTACCAGCCCGGCTGTGGTGCAAAAACTCATCGACAGCACCGGCTCCAAACTCGACGCCGAAGGCATGGCACTGTACGCTCAGCTCGTCGGCAACCCCGGCCACGCTGCGGGCGCGCTGGGCATGATGGCTAACTGGGACTTGCCGCAGTTGGAAAAAGATTTGCCGCGCCTGAAAACGCCGCTCAGTTTGATTGTGGGCAGCAACGACCAAACCATTTCCCCCCGGCAAGCCGCGCGGCTGCGCGCACTGTGGCCAGCCACTTCTGCCACCGCACAGCCGACCCTGACGACGCTGGAAGGCTTGGGGCATCTAGCGCATGAAGAAAGACCCGACGCCGTGGCCAGCATCGTGCTCGAGCAGTTCAGGGCCAAAGCAAACTCAATTTGAATCTACATCCAGATCTAAATTGCTACGCTATTAATAGCTGCTTGCGCCCGTATTTGTTGGGCTACAGCGCTGATTTGCTTAAACTTTCTGTTTTGCAGTTTCATATAAAAATAGGCTGTAGCCCAACACACATAGACGCAAGCAGCTATTTAAATAATAGCGATATAAAAAATCAGTACTGCACTACCGATCGCAGTGGCCGCCTGATCTGCAGCGCTGCGTCGGCTGCGCAGCAGGTTGTCCAGCACACCCATGCGGTCCACAGCGCATGGCTTGGGTAATGGGCTCCGCGCGCAATTTGCGTCAGGCTAACCACTACACCGGCCGCGCAAACGGCTGCCAGGTAACGCCTGGCCCGCTGCGAATCGTGCCGTCTAAAAAGAAAGTACAAACTTAAAAATCCGAACGCTGCGCTGCTGTGGCCTGAAGGAAAGCATTGCCCGGGCCCGCCATCACGAATGAGAATTGCCCAGTGCGACACATGGTGGGCGATGCCGCCAAATTCAGTCAGGTCCCAAGGGCAGCTGGTGGCGCTTGCATACTTAATGATGTTAATGAGCAGCAGGCAAAGCAGCGTCATACTGAACCAATAACGTCTGTGCAACGGGCCATGCTGCGCCGAAGTTGCAGCTTGTGCAGCTTGTGCAGCTTGTGCAGCGTGTCGGGGCACAGCAAAAGCCATCCAGCCCATCCAGGCGAGCGCCCCCCAGGCAACGCTACGGCCACCTGCGTGCAGCCAGTTCAGCACGGCCGCCTCACGCCACACAAAACCGCTGGCGTTGCCCAAGAGGTGCATCAGCGGCAAGTCCCAGCCGGCGCTGTCCCACGCGGCCAGCGAGCCCAGGCCGAGCAAAGTGATCAGCGCGTCCTGGCGGCGGTTGCCGGTCATGAGCGGCTTGCCAGCAGAGCTTGTGCGCCCCGGCAGGGCGCAAACAAATCCAGCTTGGGCTCATACAGTGCGGTTTTGACGTTGAGCATGCCCAGCACCGAGTGAAACAAATGGTCATGGCTGGCAGGCTGGGCTGCGCGGGTTTGCAGGCAGGCAGCGTTCAGCCCAAGGGTTTGCTGCATGCCGCTTGAAAACCACGTCACCATCGGTACCTGGGTTTGTTCACCCGGCGCAATGGCGTACGGCATGCCATGCAAAAACAAACCTTTTTCGCCCAAGGATTCGCCATGGTCTGACACATAAATCACCGAAGAATCAACGCTGGCGGCGTGGCTTTGCAGCTGGCTAATCAACTGTGCCAAGACGTGGTCGGTATAGAGCAGCGCGTTGTCGTAGGCATTGACAATTTCTTCGCGGGTGCATTTGGCCAGGTCATCGCTTTGGCAATACGGCGCAAACTTTGCAAATTCCAACGGGTAGCGCCGAAAGTACGACGGCCCGTGGTTGCCCAGCATGTGCAGCACCAGTACCTGCGTGCCTTTGGCGGCATCCAGCCGCGCGGCGAGGCCGTCGAGCAGTGCGGCGTCCAGGCAGCGGCCGTCTGCGCACAGGTTGTTGAGGCTCGTGTCCAGTGTGCTTTCGGTGGGCAGGCCGTCGCACACGCCTTTGCAGCCCGACTGGTTGTCACGCCACTGCACAGCTACCCCAACCCTGGCCAGCACATGCAGCAACGACTCGCTGCCGCGAATATCAGACTCGTTGTAATTGCGCCTGCCCACTGGCGCAAACATGCAGGGCACAGACACTTCCGTATTGGTGCCGCAACTGGTGACTCGCGGGAAATTGGTCAAGCCTTGCGGCATCAGCTTTGTCAGCTGTGCCAGTTGCGGCGTGGTTTGCCGGGCGTAGCCGCTCAGGCCCCAATTGGCTGCCCGCGCGGTCTCACCCACCACAACCACCAGCAGTTGCGGTTTGGCTCCCGCTGCTGGTGCAATCCGGGTAGCGTCAAGCCCGATGGGCAGGCGTGGTTTGCCCGCTCCCCGCAGACTTTGCGCGCCCACGCTGCCAACTGACCACGCCAGGTTGGCCGGGGTGATCAGGTAGCGCACTTCTTTTTGGTTGCGCATCAACGAGGCAAAGGGTTGAAACACCGCCAGCACTGCGCCAGCAGCTACAACAAATGCGAGCGCGCTCCAGCCCAGGCGATGCGCTGCGGCGCGCAGCACGGGCCGCTTCATGATGCGCACACGCCACAAAAGTGCCAGCGGCAGTGCGGCATACAGGGCGAAGTGCAGGACCAACCGCCACGACACGATTTCACGCGCTTCGGCAACGTCGGTGCGCAAAATATTGCGCACCATGCTCGGGTCAAAGTACACCCCGTAGGCCTGCATAAAGTAAGCTGCACTGGCCGTGACTATCAGCAGCAACGCCAGCAGCGGTTTGATGATGGCGCGATGCGCAACCAGCGCCAGCAGAAAAAACTGCAGGCTGGCCACCATCACGACCAGCGCCATTGCAAAGCCCCAGGTTGCTGGCGCTGCCAGCGGCAACCCTTTCAATGCAGTCGTGAAAAAAAGCTGGTTCGCCGAGACCAGCCAAAACACACTGACCGCCGCAATCAGCTGCTCGGTCGTCATGTCGATGGTGAATGCGCCCGCAGAGCTTGGCCTGAACCTGGTCAGTGTTTTAGTTGGCAATGTTTGCATCGCGCAATATTCGTCCTGCCGCCTGAAGTCCACCTGAAGCCAGGCTGAAGCCTGGCTGAAGATCCAGCACGGCGGAGCAACGCGCAGCGTTTTGATCTGCATCGCCTATGATGGTTTGTGTGGTTTTAGCCACTCCCAACACACCACACCATGCGACTGCTGCTGATTGAAGACGATGAGATTTTGGGCGAAGGCCTGCGCGACTTTCTGCGCCTGGAGCACTACCTGGTGGACTGGTGCCGCAATTTGCAGCAGGCCAGGGCGCTGCACAGCGAGCCCTACGATGCGCTGCTGGTCGACTGGCAATTGCCCGACGGCTCAGGCCTTGAGTGGCTGCGCGCCAAGCGGGCAACTGGCAACGCCACACCTGCGCTGATGCTGACCGCACGCGACTTGTTGTCTGACCGAATTGAAGGCCTGGACGGCGGCGCTGATGACTATCTGGTCAAGCCGTTTGCGCCTGAAGAGCTGTGCGCCCGCCTGCGTGCACTGGTGCGGCGTGCAGCAGCGCCCGGCGCGGCGATGCTGAAAATCGGTGCTGTCGACATTGACCTGGCGGCACACCAGGCCCGCTTGAGTGGCGCGCCGGTTGATTTGACCGCCCGGGAATGGTCGGTTCTCCAGGCGCTATGCCACCGCGCAGGCCGAGTGGTGCTTAAATCGGATCTTGAGAAGTTAACGGTAGGCTTTGATGCCGATGTCAGCAGCAATGCTTTGGAAGTGCATGTCTCCAGCCTGCGCCGAAAGCTGGGCCGCAGCCTGATTGACACCGTGCGTGGGCTGGGCTACCGGCTTGGGCCTGAACACCAACCCGGCGCTACGCTGGCGCCATGACAACTTTGCCTTCTATCCGAGAGCGCTTGTTGCGTACTTTGCTGGTGTGGTCCGCCATCTGGACCCTGGCGATCACGGCTGCGGTGTGGCTGGCGGTACACGAAGAAGTCAATGAACTGCTCGACGAAACACTGCAGGCAGCGGCTGAAGTTTTAAGCGGCCCCTTGGCGCTAGGCACGCAAGGCACGTTGGCTGAGCCTGTCGCACCGATCAAGCCCAATAGGGCGTCTGCGCCTGAACAGTTTGCCTGGCAAGTGGTGCGTTATGCCGCAGACAACGGCGCCACCGTGCTGCAGGCGTCCGGGCGCGCGCCCAAAGAGGCGCTGTACGCCGTGCCACTGCCCGGCTTTGGCGATTTGCCCACGTGGCGTGTGTACGGCTTGCCACTAAGCGGGGACGGGCGCATTTTGTACGTTGCGCAAGCTACCGCTGAGCGCGGCGAAGCGCAGTTTGAGGTCGCTTTGAGTGCCGCACTAGCGTCTTTAGCCATTGCGTTGCTGGGACACCTCTGGTTGCGTGCCAAGACGCGCCAGGAATTGCAGCCGCTGAAAAACCTCGCAACGCAACTTGAATATTTTGACCCCTTGAGTTCCGGCGCGGTTCTGGGCGCCGCCGAGCGGCAGGAACTTCAAATCGTGCATGACGCGATTGATGCGCTAGGCCAGCGGCTGGCCCGCCGGGTGGCCAATGAGCGTGCCTTCAGCGGCCACGCCGCCCATGCGCTGCGCACGCCGCTGGCCGGCATGGACGCGCAGCTGGCGGTGGCGCTGCGCGAATGCCCGCCACAAATGTCGGCGCGGCTGCAGCAAATCCGGCTGGCCAGCGGCAGCTTGCAGCGCGTGGTGGCGTCCCTACTGTCCCTTTTCAGGAGCGGGGTTGAACTCAAGCGCGAAGCCATCGAGATGAAAGCCTGGCTGGCGCGCCTGGCCCCTGCCGGGCTGACCGTGCACACCGCAGCCGATGGCGTGCTGCAAGCCGACGGCGATCTGCTGGCGGCGGCATTGCTCAACGTGTTTGACAACGCGCTGCGCCACGGTGCAAAAAACATCCACGTCACGATGCCCAATGCACACACCCTGCGCATAGATGACGATGGCACAGGGGTGCCTGCAGCGCGCAGGCTGGCGCTTGAGCAAGCGCTGCACAGCGAGCTCTACGATGGCGTAACTGGCCTGGGGCTGATGCTTGCCGACATCGTTGCCAGAGCGCACGGCGGCCGGGTTGATCTGCCTGAAGTGGCGTCGGGTTTTGCAGTTGAAATGCGTCTGAGCGCCATAATTGCATCGACCACTACCGAGCCACACCCATGATGCGCAATTCTGCTTTTATTTTGTCAGCTGCTCTTTTTGCGGCTGCGGCCCATGCGGCTGGCGAGCCGGCGGCCAAAGCGTCCGCTGGCCCTGCTACCGCCGCAGCTGTCGCCATTGCAGCGCCGAGTCAAGTTCTGTTGACCTGCAACCCTTTTTACTTGCCAGCCCGCAGCATTTGGCCGCGAAAAGTTGCGATTGAAGTCGATGCCGATGGCGTGCGCACTGTTGAAATTGATGGCGTTGCCGTCTACACCTTTAACGTCAACGGCACGGTGATACTCACAGCCGTTGATGGTGAGCGCATCCAAATCGACATCGAAGCGCTGACCTGGAGCAGCGACTTGCGCGGGCTGGCCAGTGGCCGTGGCAGCTGTGTGCGGTGAGCGTGTGCGTTACCAGTACGCTATTAATGCGCTATAATTTTAATAGCTTATTGCGAATGTATTCGTTGCGCTAGCGGCCTATTTCATTAATTTTTGACGATGTAACACCGCTATGCAAGCCGTCTGGATGGTTCTTTCCGCCTTCATCTTTTCAACGATGGCGGTGTGTGTCAAATTTGCCTCTGACCACTTCAACGCTGCCGAGCTGGTGTTTTACCGGGGCGTGATTGGCGTGGTGTTTATGGCGGCGTACGCGCACCTTCGCGGCACGCCTTTGCGCACATCGGTGCTGCCCATGCACATCTGGCGAAGTGTGGTCGGTGTGGTGGCGTTGTCGGCCTGGTTTTACGCTATTGCCAAGCTGCCTTTGGCCACCGCCATGACGCTGAACTACATGAGCAGCGTCTGGATTGCTGCATTTTTGGTTGGCGGTACCTTGATGTTTGCCAGGGCGGGTGAACGCATCCAGTCGCAAGGGCCGTTGGTGGCCGCTATTCTTGCCAGCTTTGCCGGTGTGGTCATGCTCCTGCGACCCACCATTGACCAAAACCAGGCCTTCGCCGGGCTGATTGGTTTGCTGTCCGGCCTGGGCGCTGCGTTTGCCTACATGCAGGTGATGGTGCTGGCACGCATGGGCGAGCCTGAAGCGCGTACGGTATTTTATTTTGCGGTGGGCACTGTGTTTGCCGGGGCACTGGGCATGGCGGTGATTGGCATTTCAGTTTGGAACTGGCAGCATGCGCTGTGGCTGCTGCCAATTGGCCTGCTGGCCAGCTTGGGCCAGCTTTGCATGACCAAGGCGTACTCCATGTCTACCAACCACGGCAGCACGCTGATGGTGGCAAACTTGCAGTATTCAGGCATTGTTTTTTCAGCGCTGTACGGCTTGGCTCTGTTTGGCGACCAAATCCCATTGCTGGGCTGGGCGGGTATGGCTCTGATCATGCTGAGCGCTATTGCCGCTACTGTTTTGCGCGCCCGTGCCGCGCCCAATGCCCCGGCTGAAGAACACTAGTTTTTAAAGGAATATGACATGCCATACGACTTGCTGATTTCAGCTGAACAGCTTCAACAGCTGCTAGCTGCTAAAACCCCGGTGCGTATATTTGATTGCACATTTGAGCTGTCCGACCCCGCCGCTGGAAACCGCCAATTTGTACAGTCGCACATCGCGGGTGCGGTGTACGCGGATTTGGACAAGTCCCTCAGTGACAAGCACGGCACTGGCGCATCGGGCGGCAGGCATCCGTTGCCTCAGCGCGAAGCGTTCGCGGCTTGGCTGTCCAGCGTTGGCTTGGCCAACGACATGCAGGCCGTGGTGTACGACCGCAACGGCGCAAATTACAGCGGCCGCTTGTGGTGGATGCTCAAGTGGGTGGGCCACGCCAACGTGGCCGTGCTGGACGGAGGACTGCAGACGTGGCAAAGTTCGGGCGGCGTGGTCAGCAACACGGAAGAGCCTGCACATTTTCAGACAAACTTTGCCCTGGCGCCTGAATTGGTTGAGTTGGTAGCTGCTGAAAAAATAGCAAAAAACTTGGGTCGCCCAACGCAAACATTAGTCGACGCACGCGGGGCGCCACGTTTTCGCGGTGAGGTCGAGCCGCTTGACCCGGTGGCGGGTCACATCCCTGGCGCGCTGAACAGACCATTTGCCGAAAATATTGGCGCGGACGGCAAATTCAAATCCGCCGCAGTACTTAGGGCGGAGTTCGTTGCGCTGCTTGCCGGGCGAATCCCGGCAACCGTAGTGCACCAGTGCGGCAGTGGCGTCAGCGCCATACCGAACATGCTGGCGATGCAAATTGCAGGTTTGGGAGCCTCCGGCCTGTATGCCGGAAGCTGGAGCGACTGGTGCAGCGATTCAACCCGGCCGATGGCTCAGGGTTAATCCGAGCACCTACCCGGGGTTGAAGTTAGCGGTTGCCGGTGCCGCTGGCTGCAGGCATAGGCGCTGGTCCAGGCGTTGGCATCGTCGGCGACATGCCGGAACTGCTTGGGCTGCTGGAGTCAGTTGAGCCCATCGGCGCGCTGCTGCCCATGGATGGCGCTGGTGTGCTCATGCCGCTGCTTGGGGCCGGTGTGTCGGTTGAAGGAGTGGTCTTAGGTGCAGGCGTAGGCACCACATTGGTGTCTTCCACCTTCTTGTTGCAGGCACCGAGGGCCAGCAACGCGGTCAATGCGACAGAGGTTACGGCAAGGGTTTTGAATTTCGATGTGAACATAGAGTTTCCTTTTTGAAGATGAATAGGCTTACAGATCAGGCCTACAGAGCAGGCCGCTGGGGCAGCGCCAATTAGCCAGCCTGTAATCTACCCAATCTGCGCGTATTCCCCAAGGGATGCAGCCCTACACGCCTGTAGGAGAACGCCTCGTATAGGGCATTTCGTTGCGGCCTGTAACCGTTGTGACGCTTTAATGCGCCAATCCGCTAATGACCGTCACCAAACCGATGCCAGCCAGCAGCCACGCAATTTGCGCGGCCGTCTCGGCCAGCGCGACGCGCTTTTGCAATTGCGGAATCAAATCGGCCAGCGCGACATAGACGAAGCTGCTGGACGCGAGGATTAAAAAGAACGGCAAAAAGTCGTACAGCTGCTCTACCAGCAAATACCCAAGCAGCCCGCCCAGCGCTGTCACCGCGCCCGCCAGCGACACCTTGACGACTGCCGCGCGCTGGTTGTTGTTTGACGATTGGCGCAGCACCACCAGGTCGCCCATATGGTGCGGCACTTCGTGTGCCAGCACGGCCAGCGACGCAACGATACCCAGCTTGATGTCGGCCATGAACGCCGACGCAATCAAAATTCCGTCACCAAAGCAATGCACGCTGTCCCCGGCAAGCACCGCCCAGCCGCCGGAGACTTTAGCCCCCACGTTCGTCGCTTCGCGTACTTCTCTGCCCCCCGAGGGGGCTGAACTTGCTAAGGCAGCGGTCCCTGCGCTGCGTTCTTTATCGTGATCATGTGAATGCCCATGATCGTGGCCGTGCCCAGCGCCATGCTCGTGTCCGTGGTGCCACAGCTCTGCCTTGTCGAGCAAAAAGAAAAATACCAACCCGGCCAACAATGCGGCAAACAAATCGTGCGCGCTAGCCTGGCTTTCAAACGCCTCGGGTAGCAGGTGCATGAAAGCGGTGGCCAGCAGCGCGCCCGCTGCCAGGCTCAGCATGTGCTGCGTGTACTTGGCCAGCAGGCCAAAGCTCAGCGCCGCTGCCAACCACACGCTGCCGATGCCGGCAACGAGAGTGCCGATTAAAATTGCTACTAAAATCATAGCTGCTTGCGCCCGTATTTATTGGGCTATATTGATATTTGACTGTAAATTGCGGCATTCGCGGCGCCGCACGGTCAAACTTTTGCTTGAGCACCCTAGTTTATCAAGCGCCGGGTGGGGCAGCGCTGTGGGTTGCCCGGCAGCATTTCTGGATAGCCACCCGCCATAATACGCAGGCGGTTTTGGCTTGCCGCCAGCTCCGTATCTTCTAGCCTGATTTTTTTGTGCCAACTTGAATACCCTCCCCGTTAACCCTCCGTCCTTGCCAAGCCCGGCTGCCGCGTTGCAGCTTGACGCAGTGACCTGCGCCCGGGGTGGGCGCACGCTGTTCGCGGGACTGAGCCAAAGCCTGAGCCAGGGCGAGTTGCTGCGCGTGCTGGGCGCCAACGGCGCGGGCAAAACCAGCCTGCTGCGCATGGTGTGCGGCTTGCTGGAGCCAGCAGAAGGCCAAGTTCTGTGGCGCGGGCAAAAGCTGGCTGCGCAGCGCGCCCTGTTTGGCGCTGAACTGGTCTACGTTGGCCACGGCGCGGCACTAAAAGACGAGCTTTCACCACTTGAAAACCTGCTGGATGCATGTGCGCTCGGCGGCGTTGCAGCCAGCGCCCCACAAGCGCTGATTGCACTGCAAGGCGCGGGCCTGCGTGGCCATGAACGCACACCGGCACGGCGCCTGTCGCAAGGCCAGCGCCGCCGCTCGTCGTTGGCGCGTTTGGCACTCAGCCAAGACACGCCGCTCTGGGTGCTGGACGAGCCGTTCAATGCCCTTGACGCCGCCGCTACAGCGTGGCTTACGGCGTTGATCGAAACGCACCTGAGCAACCAAGGCATGGTGCTGCTGACCAGCCACCAGGACGTAACTATCAATGCTAGAGCCAAGGTATTGACACTGTGACGCAGATTGCCAAAACGCCGACTTTGCCAAGCGGCTTCTTGCTGGTGCTTCGGCGCGACTTGCGTGTGGCGCTGCGGCGGCGTTCTGACACTTTTGCGGCGCTGATCTTTTTTGTGATGGTGGTCAGCTTGTTTCCGCTTGGCGTCGGGCCAGAGGCGCAATTGCTCCGAACCATGGCTCCGGGCGTGCTCTGGGTAGCGGCCATGCTGGCCAGCATGCTGTCTTTGGCGCGCCTGTTCGCTGACGACCATGCCGACGGAACTTTAGAGCAAATGTTGCTGTCTACCCAGCCGCTTGGCTTGCTGGTGCTGGGGAAAACGCTGGCGCATTGGATCGGCTCCGGGTTGCCACTGGTGTTGCTGTCGCCCGTGCTGGCATTGCAGTTTGACTTAGGTGCATCCAGCATAGGTGTGCTGGTGCTGTCATTGCTGCTGGGCACGCCAGTGCTGAGCCTGGTCGGCTCAATTGGCGCGGCGCTTACTACTGGCTTGCGCGGCTCCAGTGTGCTGCTGTCGCTGTTAGTGTTGCCGTTGGCGATTCCAGTGCTCATTTTTGGCGCAGGCGCAGTTGAGGCGCACGTTGCGGGTCTGGGCGTTTCGGGGCATTTTTCATTGCTTGGCGCGCTGCTTTTGGTGTCGCTCGTAGCCGCCCCCTGGGTAGCTGCTGCGGCGCTTCGGATATCAATGGAATGAGGGCTGACGGGGGCAACCAATGCCGAATAAAATGACAGAGATTTGACTAAAAAAGACTGACTGAAAAACACACCGTGACCACTTCTCGAATCAACTGGTTCCACTATGCCGCCCCGCAGCGTTTTTACCCGCTGGCGGGCGCGCTGATTCCGTGGTTTGCCGCCATTGGTGCGGTGCTGGGGG
>JANPDQ010000039.1:0-20857 GCA_031431575.1 Polaromonas sp. | reverse complement strand
GCGCCCGCTTTCATGCATGGCTGAAATTTATTTCATCCACAGCATGCGGCGCAGGCGTAAAGTCAGGGCTACGTCGAAAGTACATCCATGAACGCACCAATATCCACCGCGCAGCAGCAGCTGCTTGAACAGGCAACCAATTGGGCGGCCACCCGCGCTAGCCGCCAGGCAGGCGTCGTCAAGGCGCTGCAAGCCGTGCTGCCCGCCCACGCGCTGCTTTGGAACAACGAAGACACAACAGCCTATGAATGCGACGGCCTAACCGCCTACCGCGAGCGGCCACTAGTAGTTGTGCTGCCTGAAACCTATGCCCAGGTCCAGGCAGTACTCAAGACCTGCCACGCGATGGACGTGCCTGTCGTTGCGCGTGGTGCAGGCACGGGCCTGAGCGGTGGCGCCATGCCGCACAAGTTGGGTGTGACGCTCAGCTTGGCCAAATTCAACAAAATCTTGAAGCTCGACCCGCTTGCCCGTACCGCCGTGGTGCAAGGCGGCGTGCGCAACCTTGCAATTTCCGAGGCCGCCGCGCCGCATGGTTTGTACTACGCGCCCGACCCATCGAGCCAGATCGCCTGCACCATTGGCGGCAACGTGGCCGAAAATTCAGGCGGCGTGCATTGTTTGAAGTATGGCTTGACGGTGCACAACGTGCTCAAGGTCAAAGGCTTCACGATTGAAGGCGATGAAGTCGAATTTGGCAGCGCAGCGCTTGATGCAGCAGGTTTTGATTTGCTCAGCGTGGTGATTGGCAGTGAGGGCATGTTGGCCGTCACTACTGAAGTCACCGTGAAATTGATTGCCAAGCCGCAGCTTGCGCGCTGCATCATGGCCAGCTTTGACGACTTGCGCAAAGCCGGTGATGCAGTAGCCAGCGTCATTGCTGCGGGCATTATTCCGGCGGGGCTTGAGATGATGGACAAACCCATGACCGCTGCAGTGGAAGATTTTGTACACGCAGGTTACGACCTTTCCGCCGAGGCGATTTTGCTGTGCGAAAGCGATGGTACGGTTGAAGAAGTCGAAGAAGAAATTGGCCGCATGACAGCAGTGCTGAAAAGCTGCGGCGCAACCGCCATTGCCGTTAGTCAGAACGAAGCCGAGCGCTTGAAGTTTTGGTCAGGCCGTAAAAATGCCTTCCCGGCGTCGGGCCGCATCAGCCCTGATTACATGTGCATGGACTCAACCATTCCGCGCAAGCGCCTGGCAGACATTTTGCTGGCCATTGCCGAGATG
This sequence comes from Polaromonas sp., assembly GCA_031431575.1. GTDB lineage: Bacteria > Pseudomonadota > Gammaproteobacteria > Burkholderiales > Burkholderiaceae_C > Polaromonas. The sequence goes on along the minus strand of JANPDQ010000039.1, from coordinate 19,624 downwards.
GAAAAAAAATACCAGCTGCGCTGCGCAAACGTGTTTCACGCAGGCGACGGCAACCTGCACCCTTTGATACTTTTTGATGCCAATGATGCCGACCAATTGCACCGCTGCGAGCTGTTTGGCGCTGAAATTTTAGAAACCAGCGTTGCCATGGGCGGCACGGTAACGGGCGAGCACGGTGTCGGTGTTGAAAAACTCAACTCCATGTGCGTACAGTTCTCTGCTGCAGAAAACGAACAGATGTTCGGCATCAAGCGTGCGTTCGACTCCAAGAGCTTGCTCAACCCTGGCAAGGTAATCCCCACACTCAACCGCTGCGCCGAGTACGGAAAAATGCTGGTGCGCGGCGGAAAAATCTCGCACCCTGATTTGCCGAGGTTTTAGTGTCCCAATTCAGATATTTCAAGACAAATGAAAGTGATGATTTCGCACCCAGGCCTAGGCGCAGAACGCCGCCATAGCTCCAGCTATGGCAAGGTTTTGCAACAACGGCATGGGAGCGAAAGCGCGCTTTCATGTTTTGAAATATCTGGATTGGGGCACTAGTGCAAGCCCTTCGCGGACTCGCCTGGTTGCTGGCGCTGCAGTCTGTGGGAGAGTTGTTGGCGCGCGCCTTGAAATTGCCTTTTCCTGGCCCCGTGGTGGGCATGCTGCTGTTGCTGGTGGCACTGCGCTGGCCGCTGGTGAAAGAAGACGTTTCAGTCTGCGCTGACTTTTTGCTTGCTCACCTTTCTTTACTCTTTGTGCCGGTGGGCGTGGGCGTAATGACGCACATGGGCCTGGTGACGCAGTACGGATTGCAAATGTTGGCAGTGGTGGTGGTGTCAACTTTGCTCGGCCTGGCTGTTACCGCGCTGACATTGGAGTGGCTTAGCCCACCGTCCGGCAAGGACGAGCCGCGTGCCTAAATTCGTCGAGCTATGGGTTTACTTATCGGCCACACCGCTATTTGGCCTCACGGCAACGCTGGTCGTGTACGTACTGGCGCAAACCGTGTACGCGCGCCTTGGGCATCCGCCGTGGGCCAACCCGGTGATGTGGTCAGTGGTGGTGCTGGCAGGCGGATTGCTGGCAACGGGTGTGCCTTACCCCAGCTACTTTGCAGGCGCGCAGTTTATTCATTTTTTACTGGGGCCCGCAGTGGTAGCGCTGGCGTGGCCGCTGTGGCAGCGCCGCGCTGAGCTCAAGCAGCGCTGGGGCCGTTTGATTCTGGCGGCGCTCGCTGGTGGCACAGTTGCCAGCGGTTCTGCGGTGGTGCTGGCGTGGTGTTTCGGCCTTCCGCCCGAAGTCATGCTGGCGCTGGCGCCCAAGTCGGTCACCGCGCCAGTGGCCATGGGCATTGCCGACAAGCTGGGCGGCATTGCCGCGTTGGCCGCCATATTTGCCGTTATTACTGGCTTGGTAGGCGCCGTGGCAGGCAAGTATTTGTTTGATGCATTGCGTATTCCAGCAACCAAAGAAGGTTGGGCACAGCGCGGTTTTGCGCTAGGCACCGCAGCCCACGGCATTGGCGCAGCGCGGGCGTTGCAGGTAAATAGAGACGCCGGTGCCTACGCAGCGCTGGCCCTTGGCCTGCAGGTGGTGTTGGCCACGCTGCTGATGCCGTTGCTGGTTCCTCTGTTGATGAAACTGCTGGGCGCGAGCTGATCAGGCAGCTTTGGCTTGCGCGCCAACCTGCATCAGGCTTGCCTGCTTGCCGCTGCCACCGACTTGCACTTCACCCGAGAGCTGGCCGCCTTCTTCTATCACCAGCTTGCCGTAGCGCACCGTTCCGGTGACTTTGCCGGTTGCGTAAATCACCAGCTTTTGGCGCGCCGTCAGGTTGCCATTGAATTGCCCGCGAATCTCCGCCACATCAATGTCTGCCGAGCCTTTGAACGCGCCTTGCTCAGAAATTTGCATGACGCGCGAATCCATCGTGGCCTCTACCAGGCCCTCCACCACCAGTGTGTCGCAATCGGTTATTTCAACCCCCTTGAGCTTGATATTCGGGCCCACTGTGAGCTTGCTGCCACCCTCAGCAGGTGGGCTGATGGTCTGCTCAGGGGTCGTGGTTTCGTCAAGCGCCCGGCCGCTGGTCAGCGAAGTGCCCGAAGAAGTTGATACACCAGCCGCGCCCTGGTTGCCGCTCAGTGCTGTGTGTCGCAAATGGTTCGGAGTGACAGGAAGAGCTGCGTCGCGCTTGCCAAAAAACGGTGTAGCCATGTGACATCCTTTGTAAAAAAAGCCGATAGTAGGACGCACACAACCGGGTGCCACTGCTGAATGCAAGAGGCGTAACAAAGTAAACTTTTACAAGTTGCAGCGGGGGCCGTTTTGCTAGCGGCGCGTTCTAAAATTTGCGTACGCCTTTGCGCGCTTCTTTATGCGTTAACACTTTGCCAGCATGACCTATTCGCTCAAAATTTTCACTGCCGATGACGTCACCCCAGCTGAACGCGTGTTGGCCGAAAAGCGGTTTCGCTCCGCACTGGATGATGCGTTGGGAAGCCCCGAATTCGTGTTGCCCGTTTATCGTGCGTTCAGTCGTTTGCTTCTGGCGCATGGAGAGGCAGAGCGGCCCTGGCCGATCACTAGCGACGAGCAATTGCTGGTTGACAGCTGGGAGGCTGCAGAGCTGGCTGCCACGCAATCCGCATTTGGCGTGAATCGGTATCTGGGTGACGCAGATTTTGAATTGGGCGACTAAAAGCCTGGGCGCACAAGTTAAGGCCATGCTGCATCTGCGCTGCGACATGCTCTGCCACATGTTCTGCCATATGTTCTGCCACATGTTCTGGCATATACGCCAATGAACAAACACCAGCGGACAAATGGCACAGTTCTACACCGAATTTCATACTGAATAGGCCTTTAGCCCAACAAATGCGGGCGCAAACAGCTATCAATTTATTTATCACGTCAGTATGCGTCCGAGTTCGGTCAAGCCGGGCAGCTGCGTCGATTCCGCCAGCTGGGTTGGGCTGGGTAGAAACTGCTTTGGAAAATGAAATCGCACCCGATGGGTGTCGGCATGGCCCGCACACCCGACTTTAGGTGGGTTGCCGCATTCGTGTTGGGCCCGCACAGGCTGCAAAAACGCGGTTTTTGACGCAGACACCGTTAAGTCATACCGTAACCTATGTAACGCTAAGTAATTATTTTCTTGGTTTGGTTGCGTTTCGGCGGAGCACACCATCGGGATGATTTTGTGTTGTGTACATGGTTAGCGAGCACCAACTACCCCAGCGTTTTTTACTTTGCCTTGACTGCGATACGCCGTCACAAAATTGACTTTTTTGGACTTGGCGGATGGAGCATCAGCAGGCGGCGAACGTCTGGACTCTTCACGCGTTTTATCAAACATTGCTTTGTCGCACTTGTTGCCTACCATCCGATATGCCCAGAGTTGAATTAATACTTTTGGGTATTTCTGCTACCACTTTAAATTTATTTTCACTTACCTTAATAGGAACATCTCATGAAATCAATCCTTTCAATTTCCGTGTTTGCTGCTGCCCTGATGGTCGCTTCAATTGCGTCTGCCAAAGTCGAAATCAAAGGCAACAACGAGCAAACCACCACCATCAAAAACGGCGCTGTTGCCAACACTGCAGTTGGCATGGGCGCCAAGGCAAAAATGTCCGTCAACTCTGTTGAAGGCAACGTCAAAATTGGCGGCAACAACAAGCAAACCTTCAGCCTGACCAACGGCGCTGTGGCCAATACCGCTGTTGGCATGGGCACCAAAGCAGAAATGAATTTGGGCACGATTTCGGGCAAGTAAGCCGGATTCGCAGAGGACCCACAGGAGTGCGCCTTTGGTGGCGCACTCTTTTCTTAACCATGTCTAGCTTAGAGCTTATGCACCCAACCTTCTCTTTTTCTGCAGCCCGACTGTCGCTGGCTGCTGTGGCGCTGTGCGCTGTTCCCCACATCGGCCAAGCCAATGAAGTGGCCACACGCAATGGCCTGGAGCCCGCTGACCAATCCAAGGTCACACGCGTTTTGGCGAGAGAGCGATTGCGTGCTACGGCTTCGACAGGCGGTGCAAACGCTGCAGCGGGGTCGTCCGGATCTGCCGGACGAGCTGGAAAATCGCAAGATTGCACTACCAACATCGGCACGGTTGACACCAAAGAAAGCCGGCCTGGCGTGCGCGGACCGCGTGAAAACATCACCGTCATCAAGGCTCCGGTGGTTAACAAATGCTGACCATTTTTGCCCGCAAGTCGGCGGTTTTGGCGGCAACATTCACCCTTTTACTTTCGGCCTGCGCCTCATCGCCACGTGACCAAAAAGACATGATTGAGCGCGCATATCCTGAAGGCACACCGGTTGTGCAGCCGGTGCGCTCGGTGACTTCTTTCAGCGAGTCTTTGGCCTGCATGGACGACATGCTCGACAAACTCGGGCGGCCGCCGGTGCTTATCACCAGCAAACAGTTTCCTGATGCGTCCAACAAGTCGGGTACCGCCGTCCGGGAGCTGGTGATTACCGCGCTGTCGGAGATGTCGCGCAAAAGCAATGCGTTTCGCTTCGTCGATTTTGAAGTTGACCTGACCCGCCAGGACACGGTGCAGTACCTGAGCAGCCTGATGCTCGGCATGAACACCCTTGATTTAAGCCCGCCCGATATTTACGTATCTGGCGCGGTGAGCTATATCGACCAAAACGTGGTCGCCCGCAGGCGCGGCGTGGGCGTATCGGCTGACGGCACGATCAAAGGCAAAGAGCTGGGTTTTGATATTGGCTACGACAGCGACATCAACACATCCGTCATTGCGCTGGAAATGCACCTGGGCGACATGAAAACGCGCACGCTTTTCCCCGGAATACATGCCAGTAATTCGGCGCTGGTTGCAAAGGGCGGTGGCGGCCTGGACGGCGGCGGCGTGATCATGAAGCTGGGCGTGCAATTCAATTTGAGCCGCGACCACAGCCAGGGCACCGGCATAGCGCTGCGCACCCTGGTCGAGCTGGGCACCATTGAGCTGGTCGGCAAGTGGATGCAACTGCCTTACTGGCAATGCGTGCAGCTCAACCAGTCCAGTCCAGAATTTCAGCGCCAATTGTTTAAGTGGTTTGAAGCCACTTCACCAGCGCAGCAAACGGCCTTGTTTCGTGCGGGGCTAGAGCGCGCGGGCTACTTCGCTGAAGGCCCTGAGCAGCTCAATGAACCCAAGGCGTTCAAAGAGGCCGTCGCGCAATTTCAGGCTGACCAGCAACTACCGCCGACTGGAATCATCAACTTTGCGAGTTACGAAAAGCTGATTGGCCGACTGGTTTCTGTTGACACGCAGGGGCAATTTTTGGAACGCGGTTGGCTGCGTGAGCTGCACGAAATGCCGGTTGGCGGCAGCAACGGTTTACCCGGCCCGATTGGCGTTCGCGTGCGCACTGCCAACAGCGCCTCAAACTTTGCGGTTGGCCAGGCGCTGGCCCTGCGGCTCAGTGTTGATAGAAGCGCATTTGTGCGCTGCTACTACCAGGACTCAGCAGGCACCATTTCACAGGTCTACCCAAATCCATTGCAAGTGGCTCCCCAGCTGCACGCGCGGCGTACCACGGTTATTCCCGAGGGTGGCGGCTTTACCGTGCGCTTTGACAAGCCGGGTGCCGAGCGGGTCAGCTGCTATGCCAGCCATGTCGATGCATTCAGGCGTTTGCCGGCCAATTTACAGGGAACCCCCCTCGAGCCCATAACAGGATTGGCAAATCTCGATAACCTGGATGTTGCAATGCGCGCGCTCGGCACAGGCCAGGTGTCGTCGTCTGACTTGCGCTTGACGGTCGCTGCAGCGCCTGCTCGGGCTGCTCCTGCGGTGCGTGCACCGCGCCCACCGCGCGCCCAGCCATGAGCCGCGCACTTGCCATCCGACATGCGCCCGCTGCGTTTGGCGTGTGCATGCTTTTAGTGGTCAGTTGCGCTGCGCAAGCTGTCATTCAAAAAAGCACCACGCCGAGCGCACGTGCAGCGGCCGGCGGTAAGGTTCGGCTCGAAGGCGGCGCTTCAGTTGGCGCGATGGTGGCGGGGCCATTGCCTGGCAAGCCATTTAAGGAACGCGCCAGCGCTTTGGGTGAAACCCGATTCAGGGAGGGCGCTGAGGCCTACCGAAACGAGCGGAAGTCACCAAGCCAAACTGCTGAAGCGTACCGTGATGCCATGGCGGCGTGGCGAGAAGCCGCCGCCGAAAACCATCCCCGAGCGCATGGCGCGCTGGCATGGATGCGCCTGAAAGGCTTGGGCGAGCCAGCCGATGTGGTCGAGGCCGAAATTCTGGCAGAGCGTGCCCTTGCGCTTGGAGCGCCGCGCGCAAAAACCTTGCTTGGGCTCGTGCTGGCTGAAACCGCCACCGACGAAAACGCGCTGGCCGAACTGGAGCAAGAAGCCGAACGTGGCGACGGCGTTGCGCTCAATGAATTAGGTGTGCTGCGCGAAAATGGGCGCTTCCAAGCTCCCGACGCTGAAGCTGCCAAAAGCTACTACCGCCGCTCGGCTGCTCTGGGTGTTGACGCGGGGCGGCGCAACTTGCAGCGCATGAGTAGCCCCGAGCCAACGCGCGCTGAAGTCGCCGATCGGCGTGCTGAACTGCTTCGCCAGTCGGCCACCAGCAGTGGCCGACGTGCCACTTATGAGCTGGGCTTGATGGCGCACCGGGGCGACGGGATGAATCCAGACTACGCGGAAGCACTGCGGCTGTATCGACTGTCAGCGGCGCGTGGCGAGCCCAGAGCGCAAGGCATGCTCGCTTTGATTTTTAGCCGCTCGCAAGACGGCACTTTAGACCCCACTTGGATGCGCGAATTGGCCCTGGTGTCGCGCTACCGTCCTGATCTGGACGTTCGCGCCAGCCGGGAGCCAGTGCGGGTTGATGTGATGGAAGAGTTCATTTTGAAAGGTATCAAACCATGAAGTTCAGCAAAAATTGTCGGGCAGCGTTATGCGGTGCAACAGCAGCGTTCAGCGTGCTGGCGTACGCGCAAAGTGTCGTTGTGACGCCGCAGGGTGTGCGGGTTGACGGCGGCGGCAGTACGGTACAAACGCAGGGTGCCAACGTCACCGTGCAGGGCGGCGGCAGTACGGTCAAAGCCCAGGGCGCGGGCAACCAACAAGCCAAAACCGCAACCGTTACGCAAAGCGGCGGCAACCTCGAGATTAAAAACGGCGTGGTGAGCAACACGCAAATTGGCCCCGGTGCCAAGGCAACCATGAATCTGGGCGGCCGCAGCATTGCGCCAAACACAACCATAACGGCTGGCCAGGCGGAGAGCCAGCCTACTGGCCGCGCAGCGCGCGGCTCATCGAGCGGCGGGCAATCTTATGTCAACGGCGAGATTGACGGAGTGAACTTTGCGCAGGCCAATCTTGCAGGCGTGAGCTTTACCAACGCCAGCGCGGTCGGTGCCAGTTTTGCCGGTGCAAATTTGACGAACGCTAATTTTGTCAACGCTGACCTCGAGCGCGCCAACTTTCGCGGTGCTGATTTGCGCGGTGCCAATATCACCAACGCATCACTCGACGGTGCGCAGCTCTCGGGTGCCCGCTGGGTCGATGGCCGAATCTGCCGTGAAGGCTCAATTGCTCGGTGTCTGTAATCTGACTTCCACTGGCCGGTTGCAAATTTGGCCTCAGGCTGAAGGCGAATACTGAGAAGAGGTGAGTACCTGCTTGCTGATATTCGCCCGTTTTTCTCGCACCACGAAAACGCTACAGCAAACAAAAAAAGGCAGCAAGTTTTACTTTGCTGCCTTTTTTGCTTCACCGCAATTTCGCGCGCCTTGCGTACTGCAAGGCGCGTCGCGCTGCTAATCGATCACAAACCAATAACGCCGCCGTCGTTTTTGGTGATCACAATGGTTGCGGACCTTGGCCGTGCTGACGCTCCACCTGGGCCGTAAGCAGCGGTGCCGCCGCCATTTCCCGGCCAGTTGCTCTCGAAGATTTTCGAGCTGAATTGAGCTGCAGTTGTATTCTCACCTGGATGCTGAATGTTGATAAACAGCGCCTTGCCGTCCGGCGATTCAGTCAACCCGGTGATTTCGCTGCCGACTGGGCCAGTGAGAAAGCGCTTGAAGGTCGCGTCAGTCATTTTCTTGCCGGCGTAGGTCACTACTGATTTGTCAGCAGTTACCGTGCGGTTTGGGCTGCCGTCGGCTTTATTGACAACAGTAACCGGGCCACCATCACCGTGCGTTCCGGGAACTGCCGCCAACAGCATCGCATTGGTTTGGTCGGTAAAGGTGTTGTCGTCGGTTTGAATCCATAAAATACCGGTGGTTTTTGAGAACCAGCAACCGTCTGGCTTTGACAGATCATTCAACGGGCTTAGGCCAGACAAATTGACGTTTTGCTGCCAGTTCACATTGTCAAAGCCTGTGTCAGCATTAGCCTGCGCCCCAAACAAGAAAATGTCCCACTTGAACGACGTTGCGCCCGCGGTGTCACCGTCTTCTCTGATGCGAACGATGTGGCCGTTGACGTTTCCGCGCTGGAAAGGAATGGCCGCTGCGTTTTGTGACGTCGCCGCTTTGCTGTCAGACCAGTAACGCGGGTTTGCAGCGTCCACGTCAGGGTTAACAAAGTTGTTGTTTGACGTGGCCGCCGTGTTGCCACGGTCGGGGTTTTCGGTCATCGTGATGTAAATTTCCCCGGTCCTGGGGTTTACTGCTGTCCACTCTGGGCGATCCATGCGGGTAGCTTTTGCGGCATCAGCAGCCAGGCGTGTGTTCACGCAAACGTCGGCAAGGCTGTCAAACTTGTAGCCCTCCGGGTTTTGCGTGCTGGCGGCCAAGCCTGCGGCAACATCAGGGTTGCTCAAGTCCAGTTTGAGCCAGGTACCTGTGCCGTTGGCGTTGAAACGCGCAGCGTAGATGGTGCCTTCGTCCATGTATTCATCGCCGACTTTCATGCGGTCTGGGCGGTTGGCGTCGCCCGGTTGCCAGAGTTTTTTGGTAACGAACTTGTAAACGTACTCACCGCGCGAGTCGCACCCGATGTAAAAAGCCAATGGCTGGCTGACCGCCGGAACACTTGACCATGCGCCCTCGTTTGCGCGTCGGCCCATGGCGGTACGCTTGGTGGGTGTGCTGCTTGGGTCGTACGGATCAATTTCAACGATGTAGCCGAACGTATTGGGCGCATTGCGGAAGTCGCCAGTACCGTCAGACGGCTGGCCGCTTAAAACGCTGCAATCCCAGCGGCTAAACAGCGTGCTGGCAGGATCCGCTGGCACAACGCTAGACCAGCGGTTGTGCGCAAAACCGGCTGAAGAGGGGCGAATGCCGTTGCGAAGGAGCGCGTTGTTTTCTTTTTGCGTGCGAAGTGCAGCATCGTTGCCACGAATAAAGCAGCCGGCCCAGTTTTCCTCGGCCGTCAAGTAAGTGCCCCAAGGGGTGTAGCCGTGACCGCAGTTGTTCACAGTGCCGCGCGTTTGGGTACCAGCGGGAGAAAACTTTGTCTTTGTGAAGCTGGTGCCGCGCGCAGGGCCGCCAATATTGATGACCGTTGAGCCGTTAACGCGCCGATTGAACGTAGAGCCTTTAACGTACCCGTATTTGCCTGCCGTTTTGCGCACTTCAACAATTGACACGCCTTGCGCGTTGAACTCACGGGCGCATTCGTCTTCAGGCCGTGGGCCAGCAGTCGCTGCAATATTGGTTTGCCCATTTGGGTGAAAAAACTGCGCTGTGCCACTGATGTTTTCGTGGTTGACTGCCAGTAGCGCACGATCCAGACTGTTCAGGTCAGGAGTGCCAGCAGCGCTGAGGCCAAAGTAATGGATTCCGTCATGGTGGTCACCAGAGCGGCGCGTATTGTCACCATCTGTACCATCGTTTTTGTAGTCGGCAAGCGCTGCATCAAGCGGATCACCAGTAGCGTAAATGACGGTAGCTGTGTAGCCTGGGGCAACCGTTACCCGGTCGCTCGTGGCTTTGGCCACAGCCGTAAAACCGAGCACCGCATCTGCAACGACTGGCTGAGGGGGAATGGAAACGGCTGGCGCATCAGAGCCGCCACCACCGCAAGCGGCCAAGCCAAGCGAGCCAAGGCCCGCCATGGTCATTGCGCCTACGCCGCCCTTGAGCACGTAGCGGCGATGCATGCGCAGCGCCATTACATCGTTCATGTGTGGGTTGCCGCTGGTGTTGTTGTCGCGGTCGTCTGGATCCATCAAATCCGTAGCTGTTGAATTTACATCGTGGTTCATTTGTAACTCCGAAAAATTGTGCGTGATAGCGAACAATATGATGCCGCGCGCCTGTGACGAATTTGTGAAACGCGCCCGGCCCGCCGCGTTATAGGGGCTTTTAGGCGCACGCTGGCAAGCGCGGAAAAGGTCTGGCGTTGGCCCGCCAAGATCGGTTGCTGTTACAACCTGGGGTGCGTCTGAAGGGGGTTGGGGAAGTGGCCTTGAACGGAGTCAACCGATTTCAGGCCTGAATTGAGTCACCAAGGCGCCATATTCACTAAAAAATGCAAGAAAATACCGTTTAGCCCAACAAATACAGGCGCAAGCAGCTACGTTAATAATAGCAATACACTATTGTTGTAATTGACCTACATGCCCCAGTGGCAGCGCGCCACCGGCTTTGACCTCACCCAATGAAAAGCTGGTGTGTATGTCTTTGACGTTCGGCAGATTCATCAGCTTGTGCAGCGCAAATTTGCTGAAGGCTTCGAGATTTTGCGCAACGACCTGCAGCTCAAATGTGCCTGCGCCACTGATGTAGTGGCACGACACGACTTCGGGCAGCGTTTTAATCGCTTCCTCCAGTTCACGCGTAGCATCGCCATTGTTGCGGTCGGCATCCAGCCGCACAAACGCCAGCACGCCCAACCCGATTTTGTGGCGGTTGATTTGCGCGCTATACCCGGTGATGAAACCAGCTTCTTCCAGCGCACGCACACGCCGCCAGCAGGGCGCGGCGGACAAGCCCACGCGACTGGCAAGCTCTGCGTTGGTTTGGCGGGCGTCAGTTTGCAGTTGCACCAAAATGGCGACGTCAAACTTATCAAGTGTTTCCATAATTCGCATTTTGCAGCAAGATTCTTGCGTCAACAAGCCATATTTACGCATACAACGCAAAGACTTATCTTGGCTATCGGCATACACTTTGCTTCCACTGAAGAGATAAATCAGCTTCCAACGCAAAGACGCAAAGCGGCAAAGGTCGCAAAGTGAGAAAGAACAAATATTTCAGGTTTTCCTTCGCGTTCTTTGCCGCTTTGCGACTTTGCGTTGGAAACTAAGACCCCAATGGAGACAAAACGATGAACGCACCGCTGCCAGAACACATTCGCAAAGCACTGGAAACTGTCACCTTAGATGACAAGTACAGCCTGGATTACGGCCACGCTTTTATGAGCGGCGTGCAAGCACTCGTCAAGCTGCCGATGCTGCAACAACTACGCGACAAGGCACAGGGCAAAAACACAGCGGGTTTTGTTTCCGGCTACCGTGGCTCGCCACTTGGCGGTTATGACCAGGCGCTGGTCAAGGCGGCGAAGTACCTGAAAGAACGCAACATCGTGTTCCAACCCGGTGTGAATGAAGAGCTTGCCGCCACTGCTGTTTGGGGCACGCAGCAACTGGGCTTTGCGCCACCGGGCACCAACAAGTTTGATGGTGTGTTTGGCATCTGGTATGGCAAGGGGCCGGGCGTTGACCGCACGTCCGATGTGTTCAAACACGCCAACATGGCAGGTACCACGGCGTGGGGCGGCGCAATTGCGATTGCGGGTGACGACCACATTTCAAAAAGCTCAACTGCGGCGCACCAGAGCGACCATATTTTCAAGGCGTGTGGATTGCCTGTATTTTTCCCGGCCAGCGTGCAGGAAATTCTGGACTTGGGCCTGCACGCCTTTGCAATGAGCCGCTACGCGGGCGTGTGGGCGGGTATGAAGACGATTCAGGAAATCGTGGAGTCGTCAGCCAGTGCAATGATTGACCCCGAGCGGGTTGACATCAAAATACCGACCGACTTTGACATGCCACCGGGCGGCGTCCACATTCGCTGGCCGGACGCGCCGCTGGCGCAGGAAGAGCGTTTGTTTGACACCAAGTGGTATGCAGCGCTCGCGTACATCCGCGCCAACCGGTTGAACTACAACGCAATTGAGGGCAAAAACGACCGCTTCGGCATGATCGCCAGCGGCAAGGCCTACAACGACACGCGTCAGGCTCTGATGGACTTGGGGCTGGATGATGCCACCTGCCAGCAGCTTGGAATCAGGCTGCACAAAGTCGGCGTGGTGTGGCCGCTGGAAGCGCAACTGACGCGTGAATTTGCCACCGGCTTGCAAGAGATTTTGGTGGTGGAAGAAAAGCGCCAGGTCATTGAATACCAACTCAAAGAAGAGCTGTACAACTGGCGCGCTGATGTGCGGCCCAATATTGTGGGCAAATTTGGTGATGCTGGACAAGAAGGCGGCGGCGAGTGGAGCAGGCCCAACCCGTCGGCCAACACGCTGCTTCGCGCCAATGCTGATTTGTCACCTGCGCTGATCGCCAAAGCGATTGCCGAGCGCGTGAAAAAACTCGGCCTGGACAGTGACATGACAGCCCGCATCGACGCACGCCTGGCCGTGCTGCAGGCCAAGGAGCAGTCATTGACGGTGCTGACGGTAGACAGTGAACGCACGCCGTGGTTTTGCTCCGGCTGCCCGCACAACACATCGACCAAGGTGCCCGAAGGCTCACGCGCCATGGCCGGCATTGGCTGCCACTACATGGCGCTTTGGATGGACCGCAGCACCATGGGCTTTACCCAAATGGGCGGCGAGGGCGTGCCATGGGTAGGGCAGCAGCCTTTCACCACCGACACGCACATGTTTGCCAACTTGGGCGACGGCACCTACTTTCACAGCGGCTTGCTGGCCATTCGCCAGTCGATTGCCGCAGGCGTGAACATCACTTATAAAATTTTGTACAACGACGCTGTCGCCATGACGGGTGGCCAACAGGTTGGTGAACGTGCTGAAGGGCATTCGGTTGCGCAAATTTCCCAATCGATGCGGGCGGAAGGCGCTATCAAAACAATAGTAGTTACCGACGAGCCTGAAAAGTACGACGGTGTGACGCTGGCTGAAGGCGTGACCGTTCACCACCGTGATGAGCTTGACGCGCTACAAAAACAATTCCGGGAAATCAAAGGCACCACCGTCATCATTTACGACCAGACCTGCGCGACTGAAAAGCGCCGTCGCCGCAAACGCGGCAGCCTGGTTGACCCGGCCAAACGCATCGTGATCAATGAGCTGGTGTGTGAGGGTTGCGGCGACTGCAGCGTGCAGTCCAATTGCATGAGCGTCGAGCCGCTGGAAACTGAATTTGGTCGCAAGCGGCAAATCAACCAGAGCACCTGCAACAAAGACTATTCATGCGTCAAAGGCTTTTGCCCGAGCTTCATCACCGTTGAGGGCGGACAGCTCAAGAAAAAATCGAAAGCTGATAACAAACTCAATCCGTTTGCGCTGGGCGAAATCCCCGCACCTATTGTTCCGACGCTCAGCACCAACCAGGTCTGGGGCACGGTAGTGGCAGGCGTGGGCGGTACAGGCGTCATCACCATTGGCCAGTTGATGGGCATGGCGGCGCACATTGAAGGCAAAGGCATCGTGACGCAAGACGCTGCGGGCCTGGCGCAAAAAGGCGGCAGCACCTGGAGCCATGTGTTGATTGCCAATGCGCAAACCGACATCAGCACCACGCGGGTGGGCACGGCCAGTGCCGACCTCATCATCGGCTGCGACCCGATTGTTGCGGCCAACAAGGAAACCATGGTGCGCTTGGCGGTGGGCAGAACGCATGTGGCGCTGAATGCGCACAGCGCGCCCACGGCATCGTTTGTACACAACGGCGCATGGCAAAACCCGGGCGGCGCGTGCCAGGCAGAGATTGCCAAAGCGGTTGGCGCAGAGAACGTGGGTACCTTCAACGCCGACCTCGCCTCGACCAAATTAATGGGCGACAGCATTTACACCAACCCGATGCTGCTGGGCTACGCGTGGCAAAAGGGCTGGATTCCGCTCAGCCTAGAGTCTCTCACTCGCGCGATTGAACTCAACGCCGTGGCGATTGACAACAACAAAACCGCTTTTGCCTGGGGCCGCCGCGCCGCGCATGATCTGCCGTCGGTTGAAAAGCTGTTCGCGCCCGCGCAAGTCATTGCCATGCCTGAATCGAGGCAGGTCAGGGACAGTGTGGATGCGCTGGTTGCCAAGCGGGTTGAGTTTTTGACTGCCTACCAAAACGCTGACTATGCAAAAACCTACGAGGCTTTTGTACGCAAGGTTGAAGCGGTTGAAGCCAAGCTCGGCAAGAACGTGCTCACGCAAAATGTCGCGCGCTACCTGTTCAAACTGATGGCCTACAAAGACGAATACGAAGTGGCACGGCTGCACACCGACACAGCGTTTTTAAACAAGGTCAACGCCATGTTTGAAGGTGATTTCAAAATCAACTACAACCTGGCGCCGCCGATGATCTCGAAGAAAAACGAAAAGGGCGAGCTGCAAAAACGCCAGTTTGGCCCATGGATGTTGACGGGTTTTAAAGTGCTGGCCAAGCTCAAAGGCTTGCGTGGCACGGCGTTGGATGTGTTTGGTAAAACCGAAGAACGCAAGATGGAGCGGGCGCTGATTGGTGAATACACAGCGTCAATTGAAACGCTGCTAACCAGCTTGAATGCTGATAACCACGCCACGGCGGTTGACGTAGCGCGCATTCCGGAACTCATCAAAGGCTACGGCCACGTGAAAGAGCGCAATGTGAAAACCGCGCGTTTGCAGTGGGCGGGCTTGATGAACGAATACGCTGCGATCAGCCTTGCGCCACTCGCTGAAACAAGCCACCGGGCAGCCGCGTGACCACCCCGTAAAGCTCCAGTTGCAGCAGCTGGGCTTGCAGCTCAGGGGTTGGCAGCCCGGTGCGGGCCTGCAACGCATCCAGGCTCGTGATGTCAAAGCCCAGAGCCGCCAAAAGTGGCGACTCGCTTGGGCTTTCCTCATCGGATTCGTCCTCAGCTTCCAGCGTGGTGCTGGCATGGACTGCCGGGTATGCCACGTGTAATTCCTCCATCACGTCTGCAGCAGTTTCCACCAGCTTTGCCCCCTGCTTGATGAGGTAATGGCAGCCGCGCGACTGCGGGGAATGAATGGAGCCGGGGATGGCAAACACGTCTTTGCCCTGCTCGCTGGCCAGCCGGGCGGTAATCAGTGAGCCGGATTTGAGTGCCGCCTCAACCACCAGCGTGCCCTGCGACAGCCCCGAAATAATGCGGTTGCGCTTTGGGAAGTTGGCCGTTAGCGGTGGGGTGCCCAGCGGGAATTCACTGATGATCATGCCCTGCGCAGCGATGCGGTGCGCCAGCGCCAAATGCTTCTTTGGGTAGACGCGGTCAAGTCCCGTGCCTACCACCGCAATCGTGGCGCAATTGCCGTCCAGCGCGCCCAGCAAAGCCCCGTCGTGCGCCGCGCCATCGACACCCAGCGCCATGCCCGAGATGATGCACAAGCCCTGCCCGGCAAACGCCTTGGCAAACTGCAGTGCGTTGTCCCTGCCCTGTGGGGTCGGGTTACGGCTACCAACAATTGCCAGATTATTTGCTACATTATTAATAGCTGCTTGCGCCTGTATCAATTGGGCTGAAAGCATATACAGCATCAAAGGCGGGTCTTCGATGTTCAGCAAGCTCGGTGGGTAGCTGGCGTCGCCCAAAGTCGAAATTGCGCGGTCTTTGCCAGCAGCCAGCCAATTAACTGTGGTTTGCAAAAGCGCGGGCAGCGCCTCAGGGCACTGCTGCACTGCTTGCACCAGCTTGTCAGTGCCAAGCTGGCGCAACGCTGCTTCTGGCTGGGTAAATATGGCCTCGGCAGAGCCAAAAGCTGCCAGCAGTTTGCGGGCAGTGCTATTGCCGATGCCGGGGGCCAGCGTCAGCCGCAGCCAGGCGTTGAGTTCAGCGCTCTCCAAAGCTCAAGCGTGCCGCTGGGCGTTTCAGTAAATTAATTCGGGTTGACGATGCGGTCGCCGACCTTTACGCCATCAGTGATTTGCAGCACCAGTGCGTAGGACACATTTTCAAATGTTTGAAAAATCATCATCAAGCCATTGCGCTCATTGGGCAGTTTGATAAACGGTTTTGCGCTGTCTGTGCTGTCTTTAAGGCGCTCTCCGTCTTTCAAAATCGCCATCACGTGGCCGCGCTCCAGCCCGTCTTTGCTGCCCCGATTGACAACAACGATCTGGTTTTCAGCGGTAAGGCCCAAAGCGCTGCCGTAGAACGACACAATTTGCCCGGTAATCGGCGTTGCGGGCGCGCGTGGCACGTAGTTGCCGGTGGCGCGCGCGGGCTCGGCCACCAGGCGGTCGCCAACACGCATTTCTTCTTTGGCCACAACGATGTCGATGGTGGCCGGCACGATTTCACTCACCGGCTTGCCGTCTTTGCCCAATACGTCTTGCATCGACTCACCGCGCACCAGCTCGGCCTTGCCGACGAATTGCGCCTCGTAGCCCAAAATGGCACCGGTGGTTGGGTCTTTCAGCGGCGTTGCATTGCGAAAAACGCGGTAATTTACCGGCTGGCCTTTCGCGTCGCTAATCGCCTTGCCGCTTGTTCCGGCAAACTGACCGCGGGCGTAGGCCCGGTCGCCAAGGCTGAGCAACACGCGCCCTTCTTGTGTGGCCACAATCCGCGGCACAGCTGCAAACGCAACCGGGTCAACAATCAAGGCATCTGCGAGAAAAGGCTCAATCAGGTTGGCAGCCAGGGTAGGAATGGACATATCGCCCAGAGACTCAAAACGCGTACGCGGTGAAACCTTGATCGCGTCAAGCGGGGCGCCGCTGGCTTGGCGTGTGCGCAGCGTTGCCCGGCCATTGGCTTTGTCAAGATACAGCTGCTGGCTGGGGTAAATGCGGTGCGGGTTGCGAATGTCGTCCAGGTTCATGCCCCACAGCTCGGGCCAGCGCCAGGGGCTTTTCAAGAACATGCCCGAAATTGCCCACAGCGTGTCCCCGCTTTTCACCGTGTAACTGTCTGGTGCGTTGGTGGCCAGCTCTGTTAGTGGCACGCCGCTTTGCGCTACCTGCGTGGCAGTGGCCCTCTGGCTGTTCGAAATGGGAAAGTTTTGCGCCACTGCCTGGCTGTGCGCGCTAAAAGCTGCTGCCATGCAGGCAACAGCTATTGAAATGCGGGTGAACTGACCAGAAGTACTGTGCATCTTGGTGGCCTTTTAGGCTGGTTTTAGGCTTGGTTTTTTGACTTAGTTTTGACAAACGTTTTTCTGATTGGACAGATTTGTTTAATCTTAACTACTCAAAGTTACGCAAATTAATCTTGACAAACTACACGCGATTTTGCACCTAAGCCCTTGATTGGGCAATGAAAATTGAATTTCGCCACTACCTGCGCGCGCAAAAGCCACGAAAATTTGCGAAAATAGCGACAACTTAAGCCATTTCATGACCCAACTGACCATTCTTCGCTACCCCGACGCCCGCCTGCACACTATTGCCAAACCCGTTGCCGCAGTGGATGCGCGCGTTAAAACGCTGGTCGACGACATGCTGCACACCATGTACGAAGCGGAAGGAATCGGCTTGGCCGCAACGCAGGTCAATGTGCATGAGCGCGTGGTAGTCATCGACATCAGCGCTGAGAGGGATGACCCGCTGGTATTGATCAACCCGAGCATCGTCTGGGCCAGTGACGAGAAAAAAGTCAATAACGAAGGCTGCCTGTCAGTACCGGGCATTTACGACGACGTTGAGCGGGCCCTCAGCATCAAGGTAGAGGCGCTGGACCTGGACGGCAAACTTCAAACCCATGCGGCAGAAGGTTTGTTGTCGGTGTGCGTGCAACACGAGATGGACCACCTGATGGGCAAGGTGTTTGTTGAATACCTGTCGCCGCTCAAGCGCAACCGCATCAAAACCAAGATGGTCAAGCAGCAAAAAGGCGATTAGGTTTTGCTGCGCGTTATTTTCGCGGGAACGCCGGAGTTTGCCCGCATCGCCGTTGAGGCCATTGATGCGGCTGGCTTTGATGTCGCCCTGGTCTTAAGTCAGCCCGACCGCCCCGCCGGGCGTGGCCTTAAATTGCAGCCGTCGCCCGTCAAGCAATGGGCACTTGCGCACGGTGTTGCGCTCGCCCAGCCGCGAAGCTTGCGACTAGATGGCAAGTATCCTGAAGACGCGCAGGCCGCCAGGCAAGCCATTGAGTCAGCAAACGCAGACATCATGGTGGTGGCAGCTTACGGGCTGATTTTGCCGCAATGGGTTTTGGATGGGCCCCGGCTGGGTTGTTTGAACATTCACGCTTCCCTGCTGCCAAGGTGGCGCGGCGCAGCGCCGATTCACCGCGCCATTGAAGCCGGTGATGTTGAAACTGGCATCACCATCATGCAGATGGACGCTGGGCTGGACACGGGCGACATGCTCTTGGTAGAAAAACTGGCAATTGAGCCGCTGGATACCACCGGGCTGCTCCATGACCGGCTGGCGCACTTGGGCGGTCAATGCGTTGTTCGGGCGCTGCACCTTGCAGCCACAAATAACCTGCAGCCAGTCACGCAGCCGACGCTAGGCGTAACTTATGCACAAAAAATCGACAAGGCCGAGGCGCACATTGACTGGCAGCACAGCGCCAGCTTGATTGAACGCCGCATCCGCGCTTTCAACCCGACGCCAGGAGTCAGCAGCGTTTTGGGCGGTGAGGTGGTCAAGCTGCAAAATGCCCACATGCTGGGCCCTGATGAGTTAAATACTCCTATTTTCATAGCTGCTGGCGCCCGTAAAATGGGCGCTGGAGCCCTATTTGATACTGAAAACGGCACGCTTGATGTCGCCACAGGCGACGGCGTGCTGCGCATCACTCGTCTGCAAAAGGCAGGCGGCAAATCGATGGCAGCCGCTGATTTTTTGCGCGGTTTTATCTTGGCAGAAGGCGCAGTGTTCAGCAGCCCGGCTTCACCCAAAGCTGCTTGAGCCATGTTTTTTCGCCCGACGCTCTTTCGCCATTCCGAATTCAAAACCGGCATGCGCACCATGTTGCCGCAAGTCGCCGGATTTGCCGCCTGGGGTTTGATGACGGGCGTGGCCATGGTCAAGTCGGGCTTGAGCGTGTTCGAGTCGGTGGCGATGACTTTGCTTGTTTTTGCCGGTAGTGCGCAGCTGACAGCTATTCCGTTGATCATTGCTGCGGCGCCTGTGTGGGTGATTTTGGCGGCTGCGTTTTGTGTGAATTTGCGCTTTACGGTGTTCAGCCTGCACCTGCGCGACTACCTGATGCACCTTCCCCTTAGCCAGCGCCTGGTGACTGGCTACTTGACAACGGACGTGAGCTACGTCCAATTTACCGAACGCTTTCCTACGCCGGGGCAAACTGCTGAGCAGCAACGAGCACAAGACGCGTTTTTGGCCGGGCACTGCTTTGTTGCGTGGGCCAACTGGATGCTGGCCAGCGGCGTGGGCATTGTGATGGCCAACTTCATTCCCACCAGCTGGGGCCTGGGGTTTGCGGGCGTGCTGTGCCTGCTGGGCATTTTGTGCTCGCTGGCCACCAGCCGCCTGCGCGTGGCGGCCGGGCTGATCGCGGGTGTGGCTGCAGTCGCGGCTTACGCCATGCCGCTGAAGCTGAA
>JANPDQ010000038.1:0-6008 GCA_031431575.1 Polaromonas sp. | reverse complement strand
CAGCAGTGCCGCAAAAATGCCGCAGGGGCCAAAGCCGACGACGACTGGTCTTAAGGCGGGCGGCGTGTTGAGTTGTACAACCGGGTAGTAGTCCTGGTCAGGTGTGGGGCGAATGTGTGGGTGCGCTTCAAACTGCTTGAGCAGCACGGATTCAAGCGCTGGGTCAACTTCAATGTCCGCGATGTAAACCAGCAGCAGCTTTTTCATGCGCGCGTCGTAGCTGCGTTTGTAGATGGTGTGGCCCATCAACTCAGCGCTCGCAATACCCAGCGTTTTAACAATCAACGCAGGCAGCGCGTTCTCGTCGTGGTCAAGCGGCAGCTTGAGTTCAGTGATGCGGATCATGGCAACTTTCGTGGATCTGTATTTCGGATCAGGCCGCTATTTTAAGTTGCACCGATAATCAGGTCGTGAAGCACGCCAGACCGCCGCTGGTGCATAGCTGAAAAGCCGACGCGCAAGCATCGGGGGGAAACCCCGCACTGGAGGAACGTCCGGACTGCACAGGACAGCGTAGGAGGTAACACCTCTCCACCGTGAGGTGAGGATTAGAGCAACAGAGACGAGTCGGCTCAGGGCAACCTGGGTCGGGTGAAACGGGCAATCTCTACGCGCAGCAACACCAAATAGGCCAACCAAAGCGGTGGCGGTTCGCCGCCATTTTCTTAACTAGCGGTTCGCTAGTAGTGTTGGCGGGTAGGTGGCACCGAGCCGGGTAGGCGACTCCCGGCCCAGATTAATGGCGGTCACACCGCGCCAGCTTGTTTCGGCAAGGTGGTGAGGCGCACAAAATCCGGCTTATCGGCGAGCTTCACACTTTTAATATTGAAACCATCAGGCCATGCCGCAACCCGTTCGTTCGAGAGTCAAAGCCTGCGAGCGCTGCCAAGCCGTTAGCAGCACGCTGTACCGCGTGGTGGCCGATGAGTCGGGCGCATGGAAACTGGTCTGCCCCGCCTGCCGTGCCAGCGCTGAAACACAGCCGTTTTACCGCTATGGCGGAACGTGGAAGGCCGACAAACGGCATTGAACAAGGTAGCTGGCGTAAATCCAGACTTAACCAACCATGCCCAGTGCCTGAATCCGCTCCACGTGCGCCAGTAACGACCTTTTGGCCACCGGCCAGATGCGCTCATCGACATCGTCGTACGCCAGCGGCACCCAGTCGTCCAGCGTGCCGTCTGGCATGGCTTGCATCACGGTCATGATTTTGGCTTCGCGCTTCAAGCGGTGGGCTTTGAGTTGCGCAATAGCAGTTGTGGCTTGTCCAATCACGTAGCCATGCGCTGGCAATATGAAGTCGATGCCGTGTTCATCGCAGGCGTTGCTGAGCAGATCCAGCGAATCCAGGTAGGCGTTCATGTTGCCGTCTGGCGGGTTAATCACCGTGGTGCTGCCGTTCAATATATGGTCGCCGCTGAACAACAGGCCGTCCTCAAGCAACACGATGCACAGATGGTTCGCGGCGTGCCCTGGGGTGTGTAAAACCTTCAAAGTATGCCTGTTTTGACTGGTTTCAAGAGCTAAATCGGCCTCTAGCCCAATAAATACAGGCGCAAGCAGCTCATTATTTAATAGCACTTTGTCTGGAATAAAAGCGCTGTCTGCACGTGCGGTGGGTGCGGATGGCAGACCCAAAATCAAAGGCTTGGTCTTGCCTGCTGCCTCGCACAGCGCCTGCAGTGGCCGCGCACCGGGGGAATGGTCGGGGTGCGAATGGGTGCAAATAATGGTGCAAATATTGCCGCCCGCAGCCTGGTACAGGCGCTGCAAATGGTCAGCATCTGCCGGGCCGGGGTCTATGGCAATGTAGCCTGACTGCGCATCGCCCACCAGATAACTGTTGGTGCCGGGCCCAGTCATCACGCCAGGGTTGGGTGCGGTCAAGCGCATGACGTTTTTGAGCAGCTTGGCGGGTGCATCAGTTTGCCAATCGAGCGGGTGGACGATTTGCCCGTCGGGGCTGACCAGTTCCAGCTCGCCGTAGGGCGGCTCATGCTCCATGTAGCGGGTTTCTTTACCGTGCAAAAAACCGGCGCGGGGGCACGATGTCCACAGCGGCTGTTCAGACGCGCAGGCCTGCAAAACAGCATCGACCGTTTCATAGTGCTCAAGCCGCTCCAGCGTGCGAATGGTCGGAAAAATGATGAAGAAGTTGCCTGCTGCGTGGCGCGCCAACGCGTCTGCCGGGCGTATCCATTCGGGCTCAAACTGCTCGGCTTCATCGGCCACAGGCTCTTGGCCTTCAGGCATTCGGGCCACTAAAAATGGCACGTCAAAGCGGCGCGGCAAGTCGCGGTCTGTTACCCAATGCGCCAGCACAAAAACGTCGCTACCCGCCAACGTCAAACCCATCGCCTTGCATTGCGCTGCAAACGGTGCTTTACGGTCAAGCGCAGCGATGTCTGCTGTCGTCACATGGCTGCCGTCGGCGTGCCTGGCCAGCAGCACGCCGAGTTCTTCAAAGCTCTCCCGAATCGCGGCGATGGCCTGCGTCAGGTGCAAATCGCTTTGCGTGGCGCGCCGAGTGGATTGGCCGTGCGCTGCCGCATCTAGAGCGTCAATGCCGCCACCGGGAAACACGTAGGCGCCGGGGGCAAAGCTGGCGGTCATAGATCGCCGCGTCATCAGCACTTCAATGCCGTTTGCTGAATCGCGCAGCAGTAAAACAGTGGCCGCATTGCGCAGCACTGCGGGTTCACGCTGAGGGGTTAAAAGTTGATTCGGTCTTACCATCGAATCATTAAAACACGGAGACTTCGATGAACTTCAAGCGCAGTTTGGTTTTTGGTTTGCTGGCTGGTTTTGCTTTTAGCGCTGTGGCCCAACAAGCCCCGGCTTGGCCTACGCGCGGCCCGATCAAACTGGTGGCAGTATTTCCGCCCGGCGGGTCGGTCGACCAGGTAGCGCGCATTTTGGCGGTGCCGTTGCAAGCGCAACTTGGCCAAAGTGTGATTATTGACAACAAGGGCGGCGCGTCAGGCTCCATCGGTGCGGCTGCTGTGGCCGCTGCCCCGGCGGACGGCTATACGTTTGCCGTGGTGTTTGACACCCACGGCGTAAATCCAGCGTTG
Organism: Polaromonas sp.; assembly: GCA_031431575.1. Lineage (GTDB taxonomy): Bacteria > Pseudomonadota > Gammaproteobacteria > Burkholderiales > Burkholderiaceae_C > Polaromonas. Next base: position 2,934 of record JANPDQ010000038.1, on the reverse strand, counting down.
ATTCCCAATTTGCCGTTTGACAGCAAAAAGGAATTGGCGCCCATCGTGCTGGTGGGTACATCGCCTATGGTGCTGGCCACTTTTGCGGCCAGCGAATACAAAACCTTTGGCGATGTGCTGACAGCATCCAAAGCCAAAAAACCTGTCAGCTACGGCACCATCGGCTCGGGCAGTCTGGGCCACGTGGCCATGTCCTTGCTGGGCAAGGGCGGTGGGTTTGACTGGGCGCACATTCCCTACAAAGGCGGCGGCCCGCTAATGAACGACGCCGTTGCAGGCCACGTGCCGCTGTCAATTGGCTCAGTGTTTGTGACCAAACCGCACATCGACAGCAAACGCATGCGGCCGCTGGCAGTCACCACGTCCAAACGCAGCGCCAGCTTGCCTGATGTGCCCACGATGGCTGAAAGCGGGTTTCCGGGCTTTGAAGCCCCTGCCTGGTGGGCGATTTTGGCGCCCGCAGCAACGCCGCCAGATATTTTGAGGCGCATGAACGAAGAGCTGAACAAAGCGTTGAGGAACCCGGAAATTGCCAACAAGCTCAGCGCGCAGGGCATTGACGTGCTGGGCGGCCAGGCGGACACCGCCAAAGTGTTCATTGACAAGCAGATGGATATTTGGGCGAAAGTTGTGAAGGACAACGGGATCAAAGCCGATTAAATTGACCTCCACGGTCATTCGCTTCGCGTAATTCCCTGCCTCCCGAGGAGGCCGCTGGACCTTGCAGGCCGCCGCTTGCCAGAGGCTTCGCTTCTGTTGCCTGTCCAAACCTGCTCAAGCAGGCTCTGAGCCGCAGGCAACAGCCTACGGACTGGCAAAGCCAGATCCGTGGCCCCTGCTTGAAGTGGAAGGCCATGATTCACTCAATCTGGTGCTGATTCATTTGTGACCGATACAGCTACTTTTTTTCGGTAGCATGGAGTCGCTCAAGCATCGCCTTGAGCAGCGTTCTCAGGGCGAGGCGAAATTCCTCACCGGCGGTATTTGTCACTTGTGGCAAGAGCCCGCGAGCGCCTGCCAAGTTTTAAATTTGGCAGGGTCAGCAGATCTGGTGTGCTTTCCCAAGTAAAGCCAGAGCCGACGGTCACAGTCCGGGTGAAAGAGACGCACTACAAAAGCTGCTGCATGGCTGTGCAGCGGCCGTGATCGTGCGCGTCCTGATTCTGGCAACTTTTTCTTGAGAAAATCCATGAAACAGACCCGTGTCCCGAATAAAAAACTTGGCTCTACAGCGCGCATTGCAGTCATCAGCGCAACATGGCACACCGACATTGTGGTGCGCGCACGCGATGCTTTTTTAGCTGAAGCCGCTGCCCTCGGCCAGTCCGCCAAAACCATTGACTTGTACGAGGTGCCAGGTGCGTTTGAGATCCCGCTGCATGCGCAGATGCTGGCGCGATCAGGTCGCTACGATGCCATCGTGGCCTGCGCGCTGGTCGTTGACGGCGGCATTTATCGCCATGAATTTGTGGCACACGCGGTGATTGATGGGCTGATGCGCGTGCAATTGGATACGGGTGTGCCGGTATTTTCAGCGGTGCTGACGCCGAAAGATTTCCACGAGCATGGCGATCACCTGAGCTTTTTCAGCGAGCATTTTGTCAAGAAGGGCGCTGAAGCCGCACGGGCGTGTCTGGCGACGATTGCAGCGCTGAGCAAAATTAAACTTCTGGCGATACCCCCAACGCCACTAAAAACCTAGCCACCATGTTGTACGTCGCAATCGCTGCAGTCAGCTCAACAATTTGGGTCGTGTCGAAGTGTTGTTTGAGTTGTGCGAACAGCTCGTCGGCAACTTTGACATCGAGGGTCATTTGCGCAGCGTATTGAATCACTATGCTTTCAATAGCTGCCAGCGCCTGATTTTGTTGGGCTATAGCCGTATTTGACTTATAAACGGCACAAACTACCTGCAACGCATCCAATTCGGCTTGCGTGCCTCCTGCTTTTAAAAAATCGGGCGCGTGGTGGTGGTACTCATACGCAGCGCCGGTCAGCAGCGCCACGGTACAAATGCCGAGTTCGCGCAGTTTCCAACTGGTGGGCAGGTCTGTACGGACAGCTTTTAAGTACACGTTCCAGCCGCGCGCCAGTGGCTCGCTCCACAGCAGCGCTTTGTCGAGGTTGATGAGTTCGCCGCCCCGGCGTTTCAAAATGGCTTGAACCAGGTCGTCGGGTTGGGGTTTGGACTCAGGTGTCCAGTCGGGTATGCGCATTGGGGTTACTCGCTTAGGCATAAAAACCATAGCGTAGCGTGATAATCAGTTCATGCTAGTCAAATTCACCAAGATGCAAGGCGCGGGCAACGATTTTGTTGTGCTGGATGAAACGCGCGGGTTGTTTGGCTTAAACGCTTCGCAGTACCGGTTTCTGGCTGATCGGCATTTTGGGGTTGGTGCCGACCAGATTTTGTCAGTGCGGCCCGCACCTTCGCCAGATGTTGATTTTCAGTACGTGATTCACAACGCCGACGGCGGTGAAGTAGAGCAGTGCGGCAATGGCTCACGCTGCTTTTTGCAGTTTGTACGCAGCAAGGACTTGACGACAAAAACCAGCGTGAAAGTGCAAACGCTGGGCGGTGTGATCGAACCCAGTTTGCAAGCCGACGGCCGGGTGAAAGTTGACATGGGCGCGCCCATTTTTGATTTTGGCCTGGTGCCCTTTGATGCTGCCGGATTGGTGCCTGAAACGGTAAATTCATGGCAAAAATGGCCCCTAGCGCAATTAAATAGGGCGCAGACAGCTTCTATTTTGGTAGCAGTATTGTCTATGGGAAATCCGCATGCGGTGCAAGTGGTTGGTAACGTAGACACCGCGCTCGTGGCCGAGCTTGGTCCGTTGATTGAAAACCACGCACGTTTTACTCGCCGGGTGAATGCTGGTTTTATGCAGGTGGTTGACCGCTCAAACATCCGGCTGCGCGTGTATGAGCGC
>JANPDQ010000037.1:0-1969 GCA_031431575.1 Polaromonas sp. | reverse complement strand
AAGTGGAAACCGGCGACACCGACCGCGGTAAAGCCACCCCAGCCCGGCGCGACTCTGATGAAGAGTCGGCGATTTGATCGACCCCATGGAGCAGCAGCCCGTATCAACTGCAGGTGTGTCGGTTTACGACGCCCGTCCGTTTTTTGAAAAAGCATTGCAGCACGGCGTGCAGCACAACATCATCAGCGCTGAAAAGTTAGAGGCGATTTGTGCGGATGCACCAAAGGGAATGGTGCAAATTGCGCGTTACTTTGGCACCGAGTTCTTGCGCCCAGACCTTGAAAAAGCCAAAGACCGCATGGTCAATCTGGTAAGTTTGTACCTGGAACACACCTATGGCGGTGATGTGCAGCAGGCCGCAGCGGCGCTTGCCGAGCACTCATTTCTTTCGCGCTCCAAGGGCGGCTCAGATCTGCTCAAGGCCATGATTGCAATGCCGCAAAACAGCCATTTCGGGATGAATGAACGCGGCGGGTTTACCGAGGAACATATTCCGCAACTCGCCAAATGGGCGTTGTGCAGCCTGGCCGACTACCAGGCCGAGCTGGCCAAGCGCGAGCAAGTGGCGCTGGTGATTGACGCTGCACTGTGGATGGCCGACGCGTTGGGTCTGGACGCTGATGACCTGGAAGAAGCGGGTAAAGATGCCGAGGCTGTGATTCGCACCGCTCTGTTGGCAGTGGCCATGCGAGGCACAAAGCTGCCCGACTGGGTTGGCTTTGAAAAGATGGTGCTGGCGCTGCGTAAAAAGTACGGCGCGAACCCAACGGATTTCAGCCTCAGTCTTCCGAAAAATCTGCCACCTGCGTTTCGCCCAGTGGTTGAAGCCGCCCGGCAGTCGGTGTTGGGCGATGCGCCCAAGCTGCTCGACGCCAATTTGCCACCCCGCAAATTGTTTGACCAAACGCCTGCTTTCATGGGGCGCTACTTCTGGCTTGAAGATGCCTTGAGTGAGGTCGACCACCACGACCGCTCAACCTTCGGTGCTTGGGAAAAATTTACCGGCGGCAATTCAGACGATGGCTCGTTGCTCACTTTGTTTTTTTGCCTGGCCGCACACGCTGCACCCAAAACACTCTTGAGCGAAAAAAGCGCTGCAACGCTGATCCGTAAGGTGAAAAAAGCGGGTTTTAAACCCGAGGCGGCTAGCGACTGCATTGCTGCGCACGCACCTGCGCAATACCAAAACGACTACGCGCAGTTGTGGGCCAACTTTGTCGATGAAGCAGCGCCAGTTTTTAAAAGCGATGTGGTCGGAAGCTTTGAAGATGCACTGGCTTTGCTGCGGCGTGAATGCAATGTTCAGGCTACAAAATCCGGTTAAACCAGGCCAGCGACAGCCCAGCTGACAGCAGTGCAAAAGCCGCTGCCACCAAAGCCAGCAGGCCAGAAATTTCAGTTTCTTTTTTCACAACCGTCAGGCGTGAACTGAGCGACTCATAAACCTTTTTTAAATCAGCCGCTGTGCCTGCATAGAAGTACTGTGCCTGGGTGTCTCGGGCAATGGCTTTCAGCGTGACTTCGTCGAGTTTGACACGCATCGACCAGCCTTCAAATCCAATCGTTTCGCCATCGACTGTGCCAACGCCCACCGTATACACCCGCACCCCTCGGTCCGCCGCAGCCCTGGCCGCATCGACAGAGTCGACGCCAGTGGTGCGTTGCCCGTCTGTTAATAAAATAATAGCGGCTGATGCGTAAGATCCGGGCGCTACAGGCACAAAAGGCTTTATTTCTTTGCCGTCTTTGCCTAGTTGGGGTGCCTGGTCAATGGCCACGCCGCGCGATTTGTCGCGGCCTGCCATCATGGACTGAATGTCAATGCCTGCGTCAGGGAACAGCTCGGCCAAAGACACGACGATGCCATTGCCAATGGCTGTGCCGCGCTGCAGCTGAAATTTGTCAATCGCTGCGACCAGGTCTTCACGGCTGAGGGTCGGCGGCTGCACCACTGACGCTGTACCTGCAA
>JANPDQ010000036.1:0-9932 GCA_031431575.1 Polaromonas sp. | reverse complement strand
TGGCCTTGTTCTGAATACAAATATTTCAGGTATTCCTCTGCTACGGCGCGGGTGCCTTTTTTGTCGACGTTTTTGTCGATGACGGCAACCGCTGGCTCGGCCAGGATGCTCAGCGAAGGTGCTATCACATCAAATTTGGTGCCGGATTCTCTTTCAAGTAAATAAGCCTCGTTTTCCCAGGCAATCAACACATCGCCTTGGGCGCGCTGGCCAAAGGTGATGGCCGAGCCGGGTGCGCCGGTGTCAAGCACCGTCACGTTGCCATACAGCCTGGCCACAAAGTCTTTGGCCTTACTCTCGGCATTGGCGTTACTGCCGTATTTGCGTTTGGCATATTCCCAGACGGCCAGGTAGTTCCAGCGGGCACCGCCCGATGTTTTGGGGTTGGGCGTGATGACCTTGATGCCCGGCTTGGCCAGGTCGTCCCAGTCCTTGATGCCTTTGGGGTTGCCTTCGCGGACCACCAGCACAATGGTTGATGTGTAGGGTGACGAATTATTGGGCAGCTTTTTTTGCCAGTCGGCACTCAGCCAGCCACCATTTTTAACCAGCGCGTCAGTGTCACCCGCCAGCGCTAGCGTGGCCACGTCCGCGTCCAGGCCGTCAATGATAGACCGCGCCTGCTTGCCGGAGCCGCCATGCGACTGCTTGAAGCTCACGTCCTGGCCAGTTTTGGCCTTCCAGTATTTGGCAAATGCTGCGTTGTATTCGACATACAGTTCACGCGTCGGGTCATAAGAGACGTTGAGCAGGGTGACACTTTGCTGTGCAAACCCTCTTATGGCAAAGCTGGATAGTGCACCTGCGGCTGCCAGTGCGATCAGTGTGCGTCGTTGAATCATGCTGCTTCCCTCGGGTCAAACCTTGTTAAGGTTTGAATTCTGGAAGCAAATCTTTAAAACTCAAAAGAATATAAAATTAGTATGTTATTTCTTTTTCGAATAAGCAACACATTTTGTCCTATTCGTCCTGCTCCATCGCCTTGCGGTGCCGCTCGACGAATTCTTCATAGGTATTGATGCCGCGCAATTGCAAAATGGCATTGCGCACCGCGGCTTCTACCAGCACGGCGATGTTTCTGCCAGCCTCCACCTGAATAATGACTTTGCGCACCGGAATGCCCAACACGTCCTGATTGAGTGGCTCATACGGAATGCGCTCGTACTCGCGCTCCAGCGTTTCTCGTCGCACCAGATGCACAATCATTTTCAGGCGCATTTTGCGCCGCACAGCGGTTTCGCCAAAGATCGCCTTGATGTCGAGCAAGCCAATACCGCGCACTTCCAGCAAGTTGCGCAGCAGCTCGGGGCAGCGCCCTTCGATGGTGGTTTGGTTGATGCGATACAAATCTACTGCATCGTCGGCAACCAGGCCGTGCCCGCGGGAAATCAGCTCCAGCCCCAGCTCGCTTTTGCCCAGCCCCGACTCGCCTGTAATTAACACGCCCAGCGCCAAAATATCCATGAACACGCCATGCATCGATGTGCGGTCTGCAAAGTGCTTGGACAAATATGCCCGAAGCACGTCAATCACAAACGCGGCGGACTCGGGCGTGGAAAACATCGGCAGTTGCGCGCGCTCACACATTGACAGCAGCGTGTCTGGCGCTGTTTGCTCGTCAGCTACCACCAGCACCGGTGGTTCAAGCTTGATGATTCTGGCGACTCGTCGGGCGCAGGCTTCAGGCCCGTCCTTGGTGAGGTACGCGACCTCACGCTCACCCAAAATTTGAACACGGTACGGGTGAATGTAGTTAAGGTAGCCGACCAGATCAGCACCAGAGCGGGCAGCCCGCACAGCAACTTCGTCAAACCTGCGCTCAGACGCGCCAAGGCCTGATATCCATTCCCATTTCAGGCTGCTTCGGTGGTCTTCAAAAAGTACATCGGCGCTGATGGCGGTGGGTTTCATGCAACAAACCTTATGCGCAGCGGGGCACTACTGTGCGGTGCCAAACCAGCTCGCTCAAGAACTCGCCACCTGCGCTGATTGCCAGGACGAAATCAGCAAATGCAACTGGGCTGCATCGCTTGAAGACTTCATACGCTCGCGCAATGCGCTGTCTCCCAACAGCTCGGCTATTTCTGACAATATCTCGAGGTGCTTTTGGGTGGCGGCTTCTGGCACCAGCAAGAAGATAAGCAACGCTACCGCTTGCTCATCGGGGGCATCAAAACCAATTGGCGCGGCCAATTGAAACACAGCGGCCATCGGCGCTTTAAGGCCCTTGATGCGGCCATGCGGAATGGCAACCCCGTGACCCAAGCCGGTTGAGCCCAAGCGCTCACGCGCGAACAGGCTGTCGGTAATCAAAGCGCGGTTGAGGCCTTGCTCGTTTTCAAACAGCAAGCCTGCGGCTTCAAATGCACGTTTTTTACTGGTAGCGTCGACGCTGACCAATACTTGGGCGGATGGCAGTATTTGCGATAAACGGTTCATAGCGCTCTTTGGATCGCTAAATTATGCACTTTGTTGCCAAGCCCGCTCGGGTTAACCACAACTCGGCCACAAAAAAGCCGCCAGCAAGGTGGCGGCTTGTGGTGTTTTACGCTTGGCGCCAATCAAAGCACCATTAAAACGCAGCTCAGGAATTTAGTTCGTGGTTGCGCTTGGCCGCAACATGGTGATGGTCTTTTATTTTGGTTTTGTGACGCGCCACCTGCCGGTCAAGCTTGTCAGTGAGCTCGTCAACGGCGGCATACAAATCAGCGTGGGAGCTTTCAGCAAAGATGTCCCGACCCTTTACGTGCACATTGCACTCGGCGCGCTGCCTGCTGTCTTTTTCTTTCATGTTGTCTATCGTCAGCAGGACTTTGACATCAACCACCTGGTCGAAATGTCTGGTAATTCTGTCAAGCTTGCTAGTCACGTAGCCGCGCAGTGCGGGGGTCACTTCAAGGTGGTGGCCGCTGATCGTCAGATTCATAAAAAGACTCCTTGTTGGTGTACCGGTTAGGGGTAAGGAACGGGTTTTAAAAAAACCACCTGTTGCAAGCTTTTACCGTTTGCAACGGGTAGCGACGGAAACAACACTTTCGAGCTCACTATGCACCCAAAAAGGCGTTTGTGCAATCTTGCAGCGCAGCAAAATTTGAAACCGTCTGCAATCTCACTGCGGCGCAGCTGTTTCCGGCTGCCAGCCCGGGCCAAATGCCATAATCCAACGCACTTTCCCCACCTGAATCCACAGAGCCGCAGCCATGCTGAATATTTTTACACTTGCTAACGGTCGGCTCTTTCAGGAAGAAATTGAGTCGCTGGAAGAGCTGTCCAGGTTTCAGCCGATATGGGTGGACCTGGAGTCGCCCACGCTGGAAGAAAAGCGCTGGATCAAGCAGTACTACGGCTTGTCGATTCCTGAAGACGCGATGGACGAAGACATTGAGGAGTCGGCGCGCTTTTACGAAGAAGACAACGGCGAGCTGCATATCCGATCAGACTTTTTAGTAGCCGACGACACCGAACCGCGCACGGTGCGGGTCGCGTTTATATTAAATCTGGTCAACGACGACCTGAAAAGCAAAGGCGTGCTGTTTTCCATTCACGATGAAGATGTGCCGGTGTTCAGGCTGCTCCGCATGCGCGCGCGACGTGCACCGGGGCTGATTGAAGACGCCAAAGAAGTGCTGCTCAAATTGTTTGACGCTGACGCCGAGTATTCAGCCGACACACTTGAAGGTATTTACGTTGAGCTGGAGAAAGTCAGCGCCAAGGTGCTGTCTGGCGACGTAACCGACGTGTTGGCCGGTGAAGTGCTGGGTGCGATTGCCCGGCATGAAGACTTGAATGGCCGCATTCGCCGCAACATGATGGACACGCGCCGCGCGGTGAGTTTTATGATGCGCAGCAAAATGCTGTCCAGTGACCAGTTCGAGGACGCGCGGCAAATTTTGCGCGACATTGATTCCCTGGATTCACACACTGCATTTTTGTTTGACAAAATCAACTTTTTGATGGACGCAACGGTTGGTTTTATCAACATCAACCAGAACAAAATCATCAAGATTTTCTCGGTGGCCAGCGTTGCGCTGCTGCCGCCCACGCTGATTGCCAGCGTGTATGGCATGAATTTCAAGTGGATGCCGGAACTCAACTGGGCCGGCGGCTACCCGTATGCGCTGGTACTTATGGCACTCAGCGCGGTGGTGCCGATGTGGTACTTTAGAAAACGTGGATGGCTGAAGTAAAAGACACGCCAAAATGCAATTTTTTAAACAAATATTGCCCGTAGCCCAATGAATATAGGCGTAAACAGCTACTAATTTAGTAGCAAATTTGTAGCTGCTGCGCCTTCATTCCAGTCCCCGGATATGACCAGCAAATGCACGAAATGCAGCTTGGCCACCACCTCGCGCGGCAGCACAAACGGGTAAAAATCAGGCTGCCCCATGCTGCGCGACATTTCATTGAGCAGCGTGGTCAAGCGCGTCCAGTCGTTCAGAAAATCCAGAAAATTTTGCGCACCGGGGTGATCGCTTTGGTACAAGGCGTCCAGCGTGAATGGCGTGAACTCCAGGTACGCGCTGTCCATGCCTTGGGCGCCCAGCCCCAGACTTGCGGCAGTGTCGATCGTGTCCCGCATGTGCAGGTAATGCGCCCAGCATTCAGCCCAGTCTTCCCACGGGTGGCTCGACGCGTAGGCGCTCACATAATGCAGCGCCCAGTCAGGCGGCGGGCCTTGGGCGTAATTTTTTTGCAGGCCAGCGGCGTAGTCTTGCGTTTCATCGCCGAAAAGGAAGCGAAAGCCGTCCATCCAGTGTGTGCCTTGTACCAGCCTGTCCCAGTAATAGTGCCCAATTTCATGGCGAAAGTGGCCCAGCAAGGTGCGGTACGGCTCGCGCATGGCGGCGCGAATCGCTTCGCGCGCAGCATCATCGGCCTCCAGTAAATTCAGTGTGATCAAGCCGCTGTCATGGCCGGTCATGACAGGCGGGCCACCGTTGGGCGAGCGCAGCAGATCAAACGCAAGCCCGCGCTGTGAGTCTTCGCTGATCAAAGACTTCACGGGCAAGCCGAGGGCCAGCAGACTGGAAAACAGCCGACGCTTTGCCAGTTCGATGCGCCCCCACAGCACGCCGTTGTCTGGGTGCGCTGGGTCGTTCAAATCTGGAATGGTGCGGTTCAGGCGGCAGGCTTGGCACAGCGACTGCGCGGGGGCAACGCTTCCGTCAGCGGTTGGTGCGGGTGACGGGACCAGCCAATTGCACGCCGCCGGGGTGAGCAGGTTCGCGCAGCGCGTGTAAGTCGGTACAAGGCTCTCGGCCGGGAGATCGCCTTGACTTTGACGTTTCGATTGGCTTTGCAGCTGCGTTGGAGGCTCGGTTTGCGCCTGCCACACCAGCCACGTGCCTTCAACTGCGCCGGGCACCAGCGGCGTCAAAATGGCAAGCTCCGTTTCATAGCCCAGCGGCGTGCCGCAGGCCAAACAGGCGCTGTTCCTAAAAAAAACCGGGCAGCCGCACTGGCATCGGTAGGCGCGGCCAACCAGCGTTGGCAAATGGGAAGTTGTGATCACACCGAATTATCATGGGAGACAAGCAGCGTTAAATTGTGAAACGCCAACCCCTCACCGCCCAAGGAGAAATATGCCTACTTACCACGTCGAAATGATGGAAGGTCGAACCATTGAACAAAAGAAAAAGCTGGTGGCGGAGATCACCCGCGTCAGCGTTGAAATCTTGGGTGGCCAAGCCGATTCAGTGGACATCATCATCACCGACATCAAACGCGAGAACTGGGCGACCGGCGGCAAGCTGTGGTCTGAGCCGCGCAACTAACTCGAACTAGAGATTCGCATGTGCCAACTGCTGGGTATGAACTGCAATGCCCCAACCGATGTGACCTTCAGCTTTCGGGGCTTTGCCCAGCGCGGCGGCAATACCGACCACCACGCTGACGGCTGGGGGATTGCGTTTTTTGAGGGTGAGGAGGACTCGGGCAAAGGCTTGCGTCATTTTGTCGATCACCAAAGTGCGTGTTCGTCGCCAGTAGCCGAGCTGATCAGCCGCTACCCGATCAAAAGCCGCAACGTCATCTCGCACATCCGCAAAGCCACGCAGGGCCGTGTGGCGCTGGAAAATTGCCACCCCTTTGTACGAGAGCTGTGGGGCCGCTACTGGGTGTTTGCGCACAATGGTGATTTGGGGGACTTTGCCCCGCGCCTGCATGGCAGCTTTAAACCCGTGGGCGCAACCGACAGCGAACGCGCTTTTTGCTGGATCATGCAAGAGCTGGCCAAGTCCCATGCCGATGTGCCCAGCGCACGTGAACTGACGCTGACGCTGCGCGAGCTGGCGGGGCAAATTGCACCGTTCGGTACGTTTAATTTTTTGCTCAGCAACGGCCAAGCGTTGTGGGCGCATGCGTCAACCAAAGCGGATTCGCAACGCCTGTATTACGTGGAGCGCAAGCACCCGTTTGCGCATGCTACTTTGAGCGATGAAGATGTGAGTGTTAATTTTGCTGACCACACCAGCCCCACGGACAAGGTGGCAGTAGTGGTCAGCGCACCACTCACCACCAATGAAAGCTGGACGGCGTTTGAGCCGGGTGCTTTGCTGGTGTTTACAGATGGGGCTTTAAGTATCGTTTAGGCGCTGATTCAGCGGCTGCCAAAATACCTTTACCGCAGAGGCGCAGAGAACGCAGAGGTTCGCAGAGAAATTTAAATAATTTAGTTGGTTTTCCTCGTCTTCCTTTGTGTGCTCTGCGACTCTGCGGTGAATGACTTAATGCGCTGGTTCCAAAGCCGCTTCCAGCGCATCCGCAAACATCGCCGCCACGTCGAACCCGGCCTGGTCAAAAATTTCCTGAAAGCACGTTGGGCTCGTCACGTTGATCTCGGTCACGCAGTCGCCAATCACGTCAATGCCTGCCAACAACAGGCCCCGCGCTGCCAGCACCGGGCCAATCGCGTTGGCAATTTCCATATCCCGTGTTGACAGAGGTTGCGCCACGCCTTTGCCGCCCACCGCCAGGTTACCGCGCACTTCTGTGCCCTGCGGGATGCGCGCCAGACTGAAGGGCACAGGCTTGCCGCCAATCACCAAAATACGTTTGTCGCCCTTGACGATTTCAGGCAAGAACTTTTGCACCATCACGCTTTGCGCGCCGTCTTTGTTCAGTGTTTCAATCATGCTGCCCAGGTTCAAACCGTCAGCCTTGACGCGGAAAATGCCCATGCCGCCCATGCCGTCGAGCGGCTTCAAAATAATGTCCTGGTGCTGGGCGTGAAAGCGTTTGATGTCGCTTGCGTCGCGTGTCACCAGCGTGGGGCCGATGAACTGCGGGAACTCCATGATGGCGAGTTTTTCGGGGTGGTCGCGCAAGGCGCGCGGCTTGTTAAAAACTTTTGCGCCCTCGCGCTCGGCTTGCTCCAGCAGATGGGTGCTGTAGAAAAATTCACTGTCAAACGGTGGGTCTTTACGCATCACCACTGCGCCAAAATCTTTAAGGGCTTGTGGCCGTTCGTTGGGGCGTGATTGCTCGGCGGTGAACCAAACATCGGGTGCGCCCGTCAGTTTGATGTCTCTTACAAAAGCAGTCACGCATTCACCCTGCTGCCAGCAAATGTCTTTGGTCTCGCATGCAGCCAGCGTATGGCCGCGCTTTTGCAGCTCGCGCATCATGGCGAAAGTGGTGTCTTTGTAAATCTTGAAAGACTCTAGCGGGTCAGCAACAAAAAGGATTTGCATGGCGGTCTTCATGGGTTGGGGTTTGGGTTGAACCTAGAAAAAGCAGTTGGATGCGCCCGAGTGTGCCGCGCCCGGCGTGTCCAGCAAGGCGGGACGACGCAGTGGGCTACTGCCCACAAGGAGAAGCAACGCAGCTGGGCGCGGTGGGCGCGGTGCAATCGGGTGCATAGCGCTATCACCGAAACGGTGACGGTCGAAAGAGGGACGACAGTGAGCATTCATGCGGTGTGTCAGATGTTTACCAGAGGTCAACTGCTTTTTCTAGGTCGACTGTATTGTTGTACAAACAGCGCCAGTGCGCCGGCTACCACGCCCCAGAAGGCCGAACCGATGCCTGCAATCACTACACCAGACAACGTGACCAAAAAGGTGATCAACGCCGCTTCCCGGTGTGACTCGTCTTTGACTGCGGCGGCCAGCCCAGCGCCAATGGTGCCCAGCAGCGCCAGCCCGGCAATGGCCGCCACCAACTCTTTGGGGAAAGCCGCCAGCAGGCTGGTAACGGCCGCGCCGCACACAGCAATGACCAGATAAATCGCGCCACAACTCACGGCTGCGGTGTAGCGCTTGTCGGGGTCGCTGTGCGCTTCTTTGCCCATCACGATGGCGGCAGTAATGGCACTGAGATTAAGCGCGAAAGCGCCGAACGGTGCCAGTACCAGCGTGGCGAGTCCAGTCATGGTGATGACTTTGGACACCGGGATTTGACCTTCGTAGCCGGTTGCGCGAATAGCCGCAACGCCTGGCAAATTTTGTGAGGCCATCGTCACCACAAACAGCGGAATCGCCAAACTGACTGCTGCACTGAGCGAAAACTGCGGCATAACAAATACTGGCAAGCTGAACGCCAAACTGACGGTAGACCACGCCAGCGAGCTGCGCATGGCCGCAAATGCAATTCCGGCCAGCAGCGTGAAGACCACTGCGTAACGCGGCGCGACCCGACGGCCTAACAAGTACACGCCCAGCATGACCAGCACCAGCGGCAAAGCCGTTTGGGCTGCCGCAAATCCTTGCAAACCAAAGCGTGTCAGCACACCTGCCAGCAGAGCCGATGCAATGGCTACCGGGATACGATTCATCAGTTTTTCAAACCAGCCCGTCACACCAAACAGCGTGATCAGCGCCGCACTGACCATGAACGCACCCACCGCATCGGCCATGGTGAAGCCGCCAGCCAAGCCCGCTGTGGCCAGCACCGCAGCGCCCGGCGTTGACCAGGCAATCATGATGGGCTTTTTGAGCCACAACGACGGCACGACCGTACACAGCCCCATGCCAATGCCAAGCGCAAACATCCACGATGCTATTTGGGCGGGTGTTGCGTTAAAAGCCAGTGCCGCCTGAAAAACAATCGCTACCGACGAGGTAAAGCCCACCAGCACTGCGACGAAGCCCGCAGTAAATGCGCTTGCATTGAGATCTTTGAAAAATTGCATCGCATTATTTTGGCAGGCAAGCCAAGCGGGTCTTGCCAAGGCCGCGCAAACCACCCTATTTGTTCATTTTTTAAGCAATATTAGCCTGTAGCGCAATAAATATAGGCGCAAGCAGCTCTTATTTTTATAGCGCTTTTAAAAACCCCTCAATGATGCTCAAAGCATACTTGCTGGCTACTTGCTCTATAAAACTTGGGAAGTCGACATGCGCCGTGTCGTCGGCACGGTCTGAAATGGTGCGCACAGCCGCAAAAGGCACGGCGTAGTCAGCGCAGACCTGGGCCACTGCAGCACCTTCCATTTCTACCGCCAGCGCATGGTGGCCGTGGGCAAGCAGCGCAGCGCGCAGGGCGCTGGACTCAGCGGCACCGGACACAAAGCGGTCGCCGCTGGCAACAAGGCCGGTGTGGATTGCGGCTTGCGGGTACAGGCAGCGCAATTCGGGCTGGGACAACGCGCTGCGGGCAGCTTGCACCAGTTGTGCGGTAAGCACCGCATCACTGGCAAAACGCGTGGTGCCATACAGCGGCACTTCAAAGCGCTTGAAAATGGGCGAGGCGTCCATGTCGTGTTGCATAAACTCTTGGCCCACCACCACATCGCCCACATTTACGCCAGGTGCAAGCCCGCCAGCAACACCCGTAAACACCATGCAGCCTGTGCCAAAGCGCTCAACAAGCGTGGTGGCGGTGGTGGCCGCAGCGACCTTGCCAACTTTCGTCAGGGCCAGCACAACACTGTGGCCGTGCAACTGCCCCTGCCAAAAATCACGGCTGGCATAGGTGGTTTTTTGCGCGTT
>JANPDQ010000035.1:0-10230 GCA_031431575.1 Polaromonas sp. | reverse complement strand
CGCTTGGAACCACGTTTAACCACTTACTGAAAGAACTCCATGAACACCATTATTTATATTGTCGGGCTAGTCGTAGTGATTGGGTTGGTTTTAGGCTTCTTTGGTCTTCGCTAAAACCGCACTTGGCACGGAACGAGTCGCGCTGTTTGTTGCAAATTGCGTTTTTATTTAATCCCCATGCAATTGGCGTAATAAGTCGTGGTGGCGGGCCAGTCTGAAAAGATGCCCATGATGCCAACCTCTTTTGCGAGCACGTCCAGCACTTGCATGGTGTCGCCTTCTCGTTTGATCAGCGGGGCCACGGTCTGGTAATACCAGCCGGGGTTGCCATTGGCCAACACGCCTGAGCGCTCCAGGCTCCAAGTGATGATTCCGAGCCCCGCAGCTTTCGCGTTTTTGGCGTAACTTGAGGCTACCAGTTTGCTGCCACTAGCGTCTAGCAACGCAAAAATCGGCGGCGCAACAATCTGGATGCCGTCTTTTTTATACGACTGCAATGTCTCCAGGCTCGGCAAGTCAGCGGCTTTTTCAGCGCTGTCCAAAAAAACCGCTTGCTTGCCAAATGCGGGCTCGCTTTTTATCCAGAACAAAACGTCGTTTTTGTTAAATGACTGCGCAAACACGTCTGCCGCTGGCACGTTGGCAGCTTTGTATTCGTCGAGCATTTTTTGGGCGTAGTCTTGCTGGCTGAAGCCATCAAAAGGCATAGCCACGCTGGCTGACTTCAACTCAGGCGTCATCTTCACGCGCAGTTGCTTGAACAGCGCAATGCTTTCAGCATGCGTCATCAAAGTGCCGCTGGTGGGGCCACTGTACAAGTCGGTTCGCCAGCTGGCGGTGCCTGCCATGTATTCGGCTACCGTTTTGCCCTTGGTGTTGGCGGCATCCATTTTGCCGCGCAGGGTTTTAAACTCCGCCAGCGTGATGTCGCTGGTGCGGCATTCGGCCGCCGCTGGGGTGTTAGCCACCGGGTCGTGCGGCGTGAACGCCTTCGTGCATTTGGCAGCCAGTGGCGTGGCCAAAATATTGGTGGTGGTGTGCAAGTCGTTTTGCGCGTGGCGGCACACCAGGGCCTTGTCTTTGGTAAATGTCACGTCGCATTCCACGATGCCTGCGCCCATGCGGGCAGCGGCTTCATACGATTCTTTGGTGTGCTCGGGGAACTGCATGGCAGCACCACGGTGGCCGATTGAAAAGCTGGTTTTGCTAAACGGACCGTTGCCGCAGCTTTGCAGCTTGTCTTTCAGTGGGCTGGGCGCCATGTCGCTGACAAGGAAAAACGGCCGCTGGCCAATCTGGACTGCAGTGATTGCAGGTGATGACTGGGCGACGCTGGACGCGCAGACCGCTGCCAGGCACCAAGCACTGCACAGTTTTAGTGATGCAGCATATAAAAAAGGGCTACGGCGCAATTGCTGCATGGAAATTCCTGAGCGGTTGGGTTCAGCGGTTGAGGCGAAACGGCACCTAACGGTAAGCTCGACGCATGACAACACCGTGACCACCAATGAAATGTCCGGGTGGCAGACAAGAATATGTCTGACATGTAAATGCGTGAAAAGTCTTGCAAAGACGATAGCAAATATTAGCGCGGTGGGTTGAAATAGAAATATATCTTTTTGATTTTCCAACTTCATTTGGCGTCACATCTTATGGCACCCGCACACCGCTCTATTTCACGGCATCCGACACAGCGGCGAGTCTCTCGTGCGCTGCCGTATTACTTTTACATCATCGGCGTTTTAGCTGCTATTGGTGCCGCTGCGCTGTTGATTTCAGCCGAGGTACAAGGCAAAAATCCTGCTGCCTTGGGTATTGCTGATGTGAGTCTGGCCTCGGTGTAACGTAGCTTTTTGCGCGGAGCATTAGTCAACCACCAAAGTCATTCCCGCACCGCGAAGCCGCGCTACCAGCACACCGCCAAGCCCAGTCGCAGGGGTCAACACACCGCCACAGCTTGCACCACCTGGCAATTGTTCAAAGTCAAGCGCCAAAGACAATGCCGCTTCACAAACCATTTTGGTCGTAGCACGGTTACCGGGGTCGCCCTGGTCAGCCACCCGGCCGCGCAGAAATTTCCCGTTGGTGCTTTGCGCTACCAACTCGCAGCGAAAAGACCCGCCATCCATGCTGGCAACCGACGGGCCAGAACCCGCCTTTGGCATGAGGGCTGCAGCCAATTTGCGGATGGGCGACGCCTTCATCGCGAACTGAGAGAACGCAGTGCTGCTGGCCAGTGCCGCAGCCGCAGCGCCTGAAGCAACTCCGCTGCCTACTCTCAGATATTCCTGGTAATGAAAGTCAGGCGCGTACCCTTGCGCAGTACCGAGCAGCGCCGCGCTGCGCCGAACAACGCGGGTGTTGATTGCGCTCATAAAAAACGGGCCAAGCCAGGCGTTGAACTGCGTATCGCGCACTGGCGCTACGGGGTCAGCGTGGGCCCGCACATCAACTGGCGCAGAGTTGGCGGGGTTCAGCAAAAACGGATTGGCCAGCGCCGCTGCCTGCCCGCTCCCCATAATATTGAACAGCGATGCCAGCGTGCCACCATTGACTCCACCCTTGAGGCTGAACGCGGCTTTCACGTCAGCACACGCTTGCCCGTGGCGCTGCTGCATTGCCTGCACCATCATGTAGGTTCCCAAATCGGACGGCACTGAGTCGAAGCCGCAAAAAGGAATGATGCGCGTGCCTTCGCTGGCCGCCTGATGATGGTGCTTGGCAATCATGTCAGCGGCCCACGGCGTTTCGCCGGTGATGTCAACATAGTGCGTTCCATGCTTGACACAAGCCGCCACCAAAGCACTGCCATACAGCGCAAACGGTCCGGCGGTCGACAACACAACGCGCGCATTTTTTGCAAGTGCATCTAAAGCCTTAACGTCGTCGGCCGCTGCCACAACAATGCCCGCATGACCCGCGCCGGGTGTGCTACTGCGCACCTGCTCCAGCCTGGCCTGGTTGCGCCCACCCAGAGCCCAGCGCAAGCCGCTGGCATTGACTTGCGCGTGACGAGCAAAGTAGGCCACCGTCTGTTGCCCTACAAAACCGGTAGCGCCAAACAGCACCACATCAAATGGCCGATCAGATTTTGGGGGCGGCGAAATCGGGTTACGCATAGCTACAAATTTCCCAACAAAAGAGTTTTAAATGTCATGCAATTGACTTGGATCTATTTGACGATCACAAATACTTTTTACCAAGTCGAACCAGAAGGTTTCACCATGTTACTTTGCAACTTCAATGTCAATAATCTGTTTGTACGCTACAAATTCGGCAAAACATTTCCGGGCGATATGAGCCGGAAAAGTGGTGTGACAGATCCCAATATTGGCTACCTGCCGATGTACCAAAAAGGGGCGTTTGAAATTTTTAATGCTGAGCAGCGGACGCTGGCAGCGTTGGCAGTAACGCGCGGCGGTGAAGTGTCTCCAGACGTGCTGTGCGTACAGGAAGTTGAAAGCCTGATTGCGTTGCGCGAATTCAACGAGCGGTTTTTGGGCAACACTTACCCTTACGCGGTGGTGCTGGACTCACGCGACCTGAGGCAAATTGATGTGGGCGTGTTGTCAAAGTTTCCCATCGACAGCATTACCACCCACGTTGATGACCAGATTGAAGGCAAGTATATTTTTAGCCGCGACTGCCTTGAGGTACGCATCATGGTCAAGAAAAACACTGCGCTAACGGTATTTATCAACCACTTCAAGTCCAAGCTGGCATTGGGCAAAACGCAAGAGGCACGAGATGAGGAAAAAGAGCGTGCCGATGAAAAGCGTACGCTGCAATCGTCGACTGTGGCCAAGCTCGTCAAAGCGCGATTTGCTGGCAGCGCATTTAACAAAGAATACTTTGCAGTGCTGGGCGATTTGAACGATTCACCCAGCGCAAAAACACTGGCGGCGCTGGTCAAAAATTTGGGGCTGGTGGATGCATTGACCCGCGTGGCGCCGGAGGAGCGCTGGACGCATTACTGGAAAGCCAAAAACAGTGTCTCGCAACTTGACCATTTGCTGCTGTCACCCGCGCTTGCCGCCAAGCTGCGGCCCAATGGCGTCAGCCTGGAGCGTCGCGGCATTGGCTACCGCGCAGCGTCCAAAACCAGCCCCGGCCAATTGCTGCCAAAACAGGTCAAGTTTGAAGCGACGGACGATGACCCCAACCCGATGGCAATTGATTTTCAGTTTGAGCGTTTTGAAGACGTATCCGGTGAAACCGCGGCTTCTGACCACTGCCCGGTGTTTTGCGATTTCAAGCTGTAAGCGCTGGGCAAAGTTAGAATTGGCACCCTGCTGCTAATACAGTGGGGCTTAGCAAGCTGACGACAGTACGCTATGTATTTGGTAGCTGCTTGCGCCTATATTTGTTTCGCTAAACACCTAAAACACTTGAAATACACGGTATCCGTTCGCGCGCTGTGCGAGTTCACGGCCAAGCACGGCGACCTGGACCTGCGCTTTACCCCGTCGCCATCCGCGCAAGAAGGCATTGCGGGCCACAGCATCGTTACTTCACGGCGCGGGCCGGACTACTTGCCTGAGCTGAGCCTGCAGGGCGACTACAAGCAGCTAGCAGTGCGCGGGCGCGCCGATGGGTACGACCCCGTCAACAACCAGCTGGAAGAAATTAAAACCTTTCGTGGAGACCTGCACGCCATTCCCGCAAACAGGCGCAACCTGCATTGGGCGCAAGTCAAAATTTACGGCTGGCTGCTGTGCTGTGAGCGCCAACTGGAAAGCATCAACCTGGCTCTGGTGTACTTTGATGTGGCCAGTCTGGATGAAACGCTGCTGGTTGAAAGTTTTACAAAGGCCGACCTCAAAGCCTACTTTGAATCGCTGTGCGAGCTGTTTTTAACCTGGGCCGAAGGCGAGCTGGCGCACCGCACCGCCCGCGACGCAGCTTTAACGTCGCTGGCATTTGTGCACCCCAGCTTCAGGCCTGGCCAGCGGGAGCTGGCTGCTGCTGTGTACAAAACCGCCACAGCAGGCGCGTGCTTGATGGCCCAAGCCACCACGGGCATTGGTAAAACCATCGGCACGGTGTTTCCGTTGCTCAAAGCGATGCCCGGCCAGCGACTGGACAAGCTGTTTTTTCTGGCAGCCAAAACACCCGGCCGCAAATTGGCGCTGGATGCTTTTGACTTGGTGCGGGCTGGTGGCACGGCGCAAACCCCGCCACCGCTTCGCGTTCTGGAACTGGTAGCCAGAGACAAAGCCTGCGAGCATCTGGACAAAGCCTGCCACGGCGATTCGTGCCCGCTGGCCAAGGGCTTTACGACCGCCTGCCCGACGCCCGCTACGCCGCACGGCAGTACGCCAGCACCCACACGCTCGACAAAACCGCAGTAAGGGGGCTTGCACTGACCCACCAAATTTGCCCCTACTACCTCAGCCAGGAACTCACCACTTGGGCAGATGTGGTGGTGGGCGACTACAACTACTACTTTGACACCAGCGCGCTGCTGCACGCAGCCACCGCTGCCCACCAGTGGCGGGTAAGCGTGCTGGTTGATGAGGCGCACAACATGATTGAGCGGGCGCGCAGCATGTACTCTGCCGCTTTAGGCCAAGCCCATTTGCAGGCGGTGCATGCGTCAGCGCCGAGGGCGGTGCGCGGTGCACTTGAAAAACTGAACCGTGCGTTTTCAGACGTCGTCAAGACACAAACGGACGATTACCTGGTCGTTGAGGAACTGCCAGTGGAGTTTTTAAAAGTGCTGCAGCAGGCTATCACCACCATCACTGATTTTCTGGTGGCCAACCCGACCCGTGTAGATGGCGACTTGCAGGGGTTTTATTTTGAGGCACTGCATTTTGCGCGCATGGCCGACAGCTTTGCCGCGCACTCGATGTTTGACGTTTCGTTGAGCGACGTGCCTGGCCCTGCACATGGCTTGCTGCAGCGCGACGGTGCCTGCGCCACCTTGAATATTCGCAACATCGTGCCCGCACCATTTTTAAATCCGCGCATGACCGACGCCCATTCGGTTGCGCTGTTTTCGGCAACGCTCAGCCCGCCGCAGTTTTACAAAGAAACGCTGGGCTTGCCTGAAAACACCGCATGGATTGATGTTGCGTCACCCTTTTCACATGAGCAACTTTACGTGGCCGCAGTGGGAAGCATTTCTACCCGCTATAACGACCGCGCGCAGTCATTAGGCCGCATTGTTGCGTTAATAGCCGCGCAGTACGAGACCACACCCGGCAATTACCTGGCTTTTACCAGCAGCTACGACTATTTGCTGCAGCTAGAGCAACTTTTCAGGCAGCGCCACCCGCACATTGCCGCGTGGGCGCAAACCCGCCAGATGAATGAAGTGGGGAGAGAAGAATTTCTCGCGCGATTTAACGCTCTTTCCAGCGGCATTGGTTTTGCAGTGTTGGGCGGGGCTTTTGCCGAAGGCATTGACCTGCCTGGCGACCGGCTCATTGGAGCCTTTATTGCCACGCTGGGCCTGCCGCAGACCAACGCAGTGAACAATGAATTCAAAACCCGGATGGCGAACTACTTCGATGGCGAAAAGCACGATGCGAGCACGCATGAAGCCGCTTCAACTGAGCCTACCTCGCGCGCCGCAATTGAGAAGGCCTACAACTACACCTACTTGTACCCGGGCTTGCAAAAAGTAGTGCAAGCCGCTGGCCGCGTGATTCGTACCCAACAAGACGTTGGCGTGGTTTTTTTAATGGACGACCGCTTCAACCGGCCGGACGTTCGGGCTTTGCTGCCCGCATGGTGGCACGTTCACAGCGTTTGAGCTTCCCCGATCTCGATGATCGCCTCGCGCTAATCAATGCAGGTGCGATTTGTCGGTCACGGCCCTGCAATATTCGATCAATTCTTCCAGCTCGTTTGACTTGTCAAAAACGGCGTCAGACCCCAGTTCTGCACAGCGCCTTCGGATGTCGTCCGTAGCGTAGTTGGTAAGTACCACCACTTTTTGATCTGGCGCACGCTGCTGACAGCGCATCAGCACGCCCAGGCCGCTGCCTTCTTTTAAAAACAAATCGACAATTGCCAGCTTCCAGTCGCCGTTGTGGCTTAAAAGCCAGGTACCCGCTTCTTCCTCGGTTTCGGCAAACCCGACTACTGTGACAGTGGCGAGCTCTTCGAGTGTTGAAATTAAATTTTCACGTATGGTGGCACTGTCTTCAACAATGTAGGTGATGAGTGACATGGTGTTTGGGGTGTTGGCGCGAAACAAAGTGCGCAAATTGGGTTGCGAATAGAGCATCCCTTAAAGTAACACGCTGCAGGTTTATCAGCGTAGCTATAGAGCGGCGCGGTTTGTAGGAGAATGCGCTGCGTGGCTTGAAACCGCCAACAACCTAGGCAAAATTCAACCTCGTCAATTTTACTAAACACACTAAGGACAACCATGCGTTTTACTTCAATTACTGCAGCCCTGACTTGCGCATTGGCACTAATTGCCAGCACTTCTGTTTTGGCGCAAGCTGACGCTGCATTGGCAGCCGCCACCAAAGAAGCAGGCGCGCAAGTCACCAAGAGTGGCTTGGTCTACCTGTCGATGAAAGAGGGCACGGGAGCCAGCCCAAAAGCCACCGACAAAGTAAAAGTGCACTACAAGGGCACGTTCCCCGATGGCAAGGAATTTGACAGCTCGTACAAGCGCAACGAGCCGACCGAGTTCCCGCTAAACGGCGTAATCCCGTGCTGGACCGAAGGCGTGCAACTTATGAAAACCGGCGGCAAAGCCAAGCTGACCTGCCCATCAGCAATTGCCTATGGCCAACGTGGCGCAGGCGCTGTGATACCGCCGAACGCAACGCTGGTTTTTGAGATTGAGCTGCTGGCTATTAATGGCAAATAATGGCAAATAGTGCTTAAAAAAGGACTAATTTTATGCCAAATAGGTCTCTAGCCCAATAGAAACAGGCGCAAACAGCTATTTAATAGCATTGTTAATAGGTAAACCAGCCTGCCAGCCACCACCCAGCGACTGAATCAACGCTACTGCGGTGGCTTGCCGATCAGCAGTAACTTGCACCAAAGCGCGCCGGGCGCTCAGGGCTGACGTTTGCGCCGTAATCACTTCAAGATAGCTAGCCCGGCCTGCGGTGTAGCGGTTTAGCGCCTGCTGCTCTACCAGGTCTGCTGCAGTCGACGCCTGCAAGCGCAAGGCTTGCTGGACCTGTAAAGCCTTGACACCGCTGAGCTGGTCTTCAACATTTTGAAAAGCGGCGAGCACCACTTGCCGGTAGCGTGCGACCGCCTGCGCGTGGGCAGCGGTTGCGCCATCGACCCGTGCGTCCATCGCGCCGCCTTTAAAAATAACTTGCGCTGCTGACAAGCCAATCGCCCACAGAGCGTTAGGCGCGCTGAACAAATCCGCCACACGGCTTGCACCTGTGCCGGCAGACGCGTTCAAATTAAAACTGGGGTAGTACGCAGTTTTGGCAATGCCGATCTGCTCGTTGGCACTTAGCACGCGCCGCTCGGCAGCGGCGATGTCAGGCCTGCGCTGCAGCAGGGTGGATGGCACGCCAATCGGAACAGCAGGCACCACCGGCGACCATTGCGGGGCGGTGGCCAGCACGAAGTTGCCGGGCGCCTGGCCTACCAGCACGGCTATCGCATGCTCCAACTGCGCGCGGCTGCGGGTTACGCCGGCCAGGTCGGCCTGGGCGTTGGCCAGTTGTGTTTGCGCTTGCAGCACATCGGTGCGGGCAACAATGCCGGCGGTGTAACGGTTTTGCGTAATCTCCAGCGCTCTGGCGAAGCTGGTGAGCGTGTTGGTGAGCAACGCCATTTGCGCGTCTTGCTGGCGCAATGCGAAATAGTTGATGGCCAGCTCGCCCTGCGCGGACAATTTGGCGGTGGCTAAATCTGCTGCACTGGCAGCGGCTGATGCGTCTGCGCCAGTGGCGATGCGCTGCAACCGGCCCCACACATCTGGCTCCCACGAAGCGCCCAGACTGGCAGAAAAGTTGTTGCCAGTCCCGCCGCCAGCAGCGTTCGCGCCGCCACCGCTGCCGGAGCGATTCGCACCGCCGTTTAAAGTCACCGACGGCAACAACCCGGCACGCTGCTCGGCCACCAGTGCGCGAGCTTGCGCGTACGCGGCCACTGCTGCCGCCACATTTTGATTGGACACCTCAACCCGCGCCGCAAGGCTGTTGAGCGCCGGGTCATTGAACAGCTCCCACCACGGCCCGCGCTCCAGCGCGTCAGCGGGCACCGCAGCAACCCAGTCGCCAGATTCTTTGTAGACCGCAACACTTTCTGTAGCTGGCCGCTCGTAGTTTGGGCCTACAGCGCAGCCTGAGATGAAAAACAAAATGCAGAAACCCAAAGCTTCCAATGCAAAGCCGCAAAGTGGCAAAGGCCGCGAAGAAAAGAATTTCGGTGATTTCATTGTTTTAAACCTTTGCGTTCTTTGCACCTTGGCGCCTTTGCGTTGGAAACTTCAACCATGTCAACCAATTAAACCGCCCTTGCCAATCTTGCTTCAAATTTGCCGCGCCTACGCAGCTTGTCCATCAGCACATAGACCACAGGGGTGGTGAGCAATGTCAGAAGCTGGCTCGCCACCAGTCCGCCAATAATTGCGATGCCCAGCGGCCGCCGCAGCTCGGCGCCTTCACCAAAGCCAATCGCCAGCGGCAGCGCGCCCAAAATCGCGGCCAGCGTGGTCATCAAAATGGGGCGAAAACGCAGCAGACACGCTTCGCGCACGGCTTCAAGCGCAGACAACCCCCGCGAGCGTTCTGCATCGATGGCAAAGTCAATGATCAAAATCGCATTTTTTTTGACAATACCAATCAAAAGAAACACCCCGATGAGCGCAATGATTGAAAAATCAAGCCTGAAAAGCATCAGCGCCAGCACCGCGCCCACCCCGGCTGACGGCAGCGTTGACAACACCGTGATCGGGTGGATCAGGCTTTCGTAAAGCACACCCAGCACGATATAAATGACTACCAGCGCGGCAAGTATCAGCAGTGGCTGCTGGCCTTGCGATTGCTGCGCGGTGCGGGCCGCGCCCTGAAAGCTGCCGCGCACATTGGTCGGCAGCGCGATGTCAGCTTCTGCCTGCTTGACTGCCGCCTGGGCTTGGTCCAGCGTGGCCCCGTCGGCCAGGTTGTAGGAGATGGTGGTGGCCAGCTCACCGTCCTGGTGGTTGACGCTGGACGATTTGGCGTTTTCAGCAAACCGCGCAATGGCCGCCAGCGGCACCATCACGGTAGCGGCCGTGCTGAGCGCCTG
>JANPDQ010000034.1:0-8734 GCA_031431575.1 Polaromonas sp. | reverse complement strand
ACGGCGGCTTGCCGACTAGTTTCTAAAATTTCCGGCTAATCCGAGCACCGCAGGGTATCCGTAGCGAAGCGAAGGATCGCAGACAGTAGGGTCGCCTTTTCTTTGCTTACTTTCTTTTGGCGAAGCAAAAGACAAGTGAGTAGCAGCCGGGCTACCCCCGGCACTCCCAATGAGAGCGGGCCGCTATAAAATAAAGAGCCAATAGCGCCAGAATTAAAGGCGTCAGAGACCAATTTGTTTATAAAAATGAACAGCGATCTCAAACTTGGGCTCAGCAGGCGCGCAGCAACTTGATACCAATCACCAAGCAGGTTACGCTACAGCAACAAATCGATACAAGCCTATGAACTCCTTCCAAGCTTTAAGCCGGGCGCTGCTATTCGCATTTCTTGCAAGCGGCATTTTCACGTCGGCCTGGGCACAAACCAAACCTGCCGCCAAAGCCGTTCCAGCAGCCAGCGCAAACAAGTCCTCGCTTCCCGCAGGCATCGTCGGCACGGTGGATTTGCTCAGCGGCACAGTCACCGTCACCACGCTCAATGGCGTGCCGCGTGAGATGACGGTAGGCATGTCGCTTGAAGCTGGTGACACGATCAAAACCGAGGATGAAAGCGAGGCGCATGCCAATATGGCAGATGGCGCTTACCTTGCTGTGCGGGCCAATTCGATCATCAAAATCACGGCGTACGCCGCCAATGGCAATAGCCGTGACCGGTCGTGGATTGATTTGGTTACTGGCAGCTTGCGCACCGTAACGGGCTGGATCGGCAAGACCCGGCCCAAGGGCTACCGCATCAACACGCCAACAGCCACGGTGGGCGTGCGCGGTACCGACCATGAAGTGATTTACTACACGCTGGCCGACGCTGAAACTGAAGAAGAAGCTGGCACGCACAACGTGGTGTACGAGGGCGAAACGACAATGGAAACCGCCCGGGGTCGCGTCAACATCACCCAAGGGCAGGCGGCGTATATTCCCATCGATGCGTTTGCGCCAAAAATTTACACGGGGCAATTGCCCGTGTTTTTGGTGCGCGCGCGCGGGCAGTTTGACGCCGACGTGGTGGACCACCGCAACGCGCTTGATGCCATCATGCAGCGCAGCCTGATGGAGCGCGGCATCATGCGCGAAGGGCAAAACCTGCAAGATGTGTTCAGGCGCATGGGAGGTGAGGGTTTTGGGCCTGGGGCCAGCAGAGGTCAAACACCAAGACTGCCGGGTCAAAACCGTGGCGTGCAAGGAATGCAATCTGACATCTTGAACCAAACTTTTGGAGGACCAGGCAACACCCGAGAGGCGCTGCCCGTGCCGTTTGGGCTGCCGGGTGGTGGTGGCAACCCAAACGCGCCGCCGCCTATGGGTGTGCCCTCACTTGGCGGTGGTTCTGGTGGGGGCGGTATGCCCTTTATGCCGCGGTAAATTGTTGTGTTTGTCGGCGCGCGGGCGCTACTGGGGCATTAAAAACCGCTGCAAATGGCCAATGACCAACTCGCGCTGCTCATGCACGATCCAATGCGTTGCGCCGTCGATTTTTTCCAACTGCATATTGGGCACATAGTCGGCCAGGCCGTCTAACAGCGCAGGCGGCAAAGCAATATCGCCCATGCCCCACAAAACGAGTGTGGGCACCAACACATCCAGCAGGGCTCGTGGAATCTCTACGCCCGCTGCAGCTGGGTCGTTGTGCGGTGGACCGGGCCGGGGTGGGCGCAGCGGTGATGCACGGTAAAAGTTCAATGGCCCGGTCAAGCCGCTTTGCCACACTTGCCGATATTGTTCACGCACAGCCTCAGTCAACCACGCTGGGGCTACGCGCGGGCCAGCCGTTCCTTTTACCGTGCTGAACGGCATAAAAAATTCAAACAAGCGCCGAAAGTCGTCCTCAGCCAGTAGCGCTTCAGCATCTGGCCGAATCAAAAAATTCATGTAAGCGCTGGCCGCCTGCTGCTGGGGCGAATGCTGCAGCTCGCGTAAGAACGTGCCGGGATGTGGCGAATTGATGATGGCGAGCTTTTTAATCAGCTGGGGTTGGCTGGCGGCCAGGTTCCAGGCCACTGCGCCGCCCCAATCGTGGGCAACAAGACAATCAATTTGACCGCCTTCCAGCGCGATCAACGCGGCGATGTCTTGCACCAGGTGCTTGGGTCGGTAGGCGCTTACATCTTTCGGTGCGCTTGATTGCTCGAAACCGCGCAGGTTCGGCGCAATGCAGCGGTAGCCGCCGTTTTCGGGTTGCGCAAAGTGGGTTAACAACTCGTCCCAAACGAACGCAGCTTCAGGAAACCCGTGCAAAAACACCAGCACCGGCCGACCTTTTTCGCCTGCGCTGCGGCACGACAGGATGACGCCGTGGGGCAAGGGTTGCTGGTATTGGTTCATGAATTAGGTCGAGGCTTTTAATGCTATTTATTTAGTAGCTGCTTGCGCCTGAATTTATTACGCTACAGGCACTTTTTGCTCTAAATGCGTCCAATTCCACAGGTGTTGGGCAACTTCTTCAACGCCCTGCTTTTTAAGGGCAGAAAACAGCTTGACGTCGCCGCCGCCGGCGTTGAGTTTGGCAATTTGCAGCGCTTTTGCGCCTTCGGTTTTATTGAGCTTGTCGGACTTGGTCAGCAGGATTAAAAACTTCAAACCTTCTTCAACCCGGGGGCGGATCACATCCAGCAAAATCTCGTCCAGCTCGGTCATGCCCCGGCGTGGGTCGCACATCAGCACCACGGCTTTGAGGTTGTCACGCGTTTGCAAATAGTTGCCCATTACCTGCTGCCAGCGCAGTTTGGCTTCCTTGGGCACCGCCGCGTAGCCGTAGCCGGGCAGGTCGGTCAGCACCGCATCGGTCACGCCCTGTTTGCCCAGTGTGAACAGATTGATGGACTGCGTGCGGCCCGGCGTTTTGGATGCATAGGCCAGCCGGTGCTGCTGGGTCAGCGTGTTGATACAGGTTGATTTGCCTGCGTTGGAGCGGCCAACAAAAGCAATTTCCGGCACCTCAATGCGGGGCAAATGCTTGAGTTCGGGGGCGGTGGTCAAAAACTTGGCAGTGTGCAGCCAGCCCATGGCGATTTTTGGGTCAGGCTTGTTGGGCTCTAAAGTGGGTGTGTGTGTGGAGGTGGCCATGGTCATAGTTTGGGTGAGCAATACCCGACAATCCGGGAACGCGGATAAGCCATTGTAAAATTTAAACACTCGACGATTCCAAGTTACAACTTGCCAGTTTCAAAAGCATTTAAAAGCACCCCCGATATGAAGTTGATTGCTCACTCTTTTCTCACTGCGCTGATGGTTTTTTCTGCAGCGTCCGTTTTTGCTGCTGGCCCTGCACCCGTAGCTGTCAAGCCAGACCTGGCCAAAGGTGAAGCCAGCTTTGCCGTTTGCTCGGGCTGCCACGCTGCCGATGGCAACTCCGCTATTCCGGGTAATCCGAAGTTGTCGCAGCAGCACCCGGAGTATTTGATCAAGCAACTGCAAGAGTACAAGTCTGGCAAGCGCGCCAACGCCATCATGCAGGGCCTGGCCACTGCGCTTTCTGAAGACGACATGCGCAACATTGCTTACTGGGTGACCACCAAAAAGATCAAGCCAGGGTTTGCTACTGACAAAACCCAGGCTGCGTTGGGCGAGCGTATTTATCGCGGCGGCATTGCCGAGCGCGGCATTACCGCTTGTGCAGGCTGCCACAGCCCGAACGGCGCAGGCATTCCAGCACAAAACCCGCGCTTAGGCGGCCAACACGCTGAATACGTGGCAGCGCAGCTGACGTACTTCCGCGAAGGCATTCGCAAAAACAACCTGCAAATGTCGCAGGTTGCTGCCAAGCTCAATGACCGTGAAATCAAGGCGCTGGCCGATTACGTGGCTGGTTTGCGCTGATCAGATCGAGCTTTACATGGCCAACCCGCCAAAGCATCGCGTGATGCTCTAGCGGGTTTTGTTGTTTCTAGGCGGACGAACTTATACGGCATTCAAGAATCCATGTAAGACTTGGCAGCGTATTCAGACTAACCGTTAGCGCCACAGAATTTAACGAACCCTAAGGACACCGCTATGCTCATCAAGACCAACGCCAACGGCTTTAACCACCCCCTGCCCAGCGAAATTACCACGCACGGCACATACCAGGGCCGCCGCGAAATGATGAAGCTGATGGCTACGGGTGCTGCCGGGGCTGCACTGGCGAGCTGGGCGGGCCGTGAAGCCATGGCGCAAACTTCCACATCCGGTTTTGCCAAGCCCGGAAAACTCGCCACATTGGCGGGAGCTAAGTCGGCCGTGCCCGGCGCGATGGCAATGGAGAAAGTCACCGAGTACAAAGACGCGACCACCTACAACAATTTCTACGAGTTCGGCACCGACAAGGCCGACCCTGCCAAAAACGCTGGCACGCTGGTCACCAAGCCGTGGTCGGTGGCCATTGAGGGCCTCGTCAAGCAACCGAAAAGCTACACGCTGGAAGACTTGCTAAAACTCAGCCCACAAGAAGAACGCATTTACCGTTTGCGCTGCGTTGAAGGCTGGTCAATGGTGATCCCGTGGGTGGGGTATTCATTGTCTGAACTGATCAAAAAAGTCGAGCCGCTTGGCAGTGCTAAATACGTTGAGTTTTTGACTCTGGCTGACCCCAAAACCATGCCCGGCGTTGGCTCGCGTGTGCTGGACTGGCCGTACGTTGAGGCACTGCGCATGGACGAAGCCATGCACCCGCTGGCGCTTTTGACTTTTGGCATGTATGGCGAAGTGCTGCCGAACCAGGCTGGCGCGCCAGTGCGCATGGTGCTGCCCTGGAAGTACGGCTTTAAAAGCGGCAAGAGTATTGTCAAAATCCGTTTTACCGACAAGGAACCGAAAACGGCGTGGAACAAGGCTGCGGCAAATGAATATGGCTTCTTCTCGAACGTCAACCCGGACGTTGACCACCCCCGCTGGAGCCAAGCCACTGAGCGCCGCATCGGCGAAGACGGTCTGTTCGCCAAAAAGCGTAAAACACTGATGTTCAACGGCTATGAAGCGCAGGTTGGGCAGCTGTATGCGGGTATGGATTTAAAGAAAAACTTCTGATCATGACCCGACAAAAGGCTTTGATGCACCCGGTCGCAAAGCCCACCTTGTTCATGCTGTGCCTGTTGCCATTTGCATGGCTGCTGTACGGCGCGGTGACCAACACGCTGGGTGCCAATCCGGCCGAAGCGCTGATTCGCGCCACGGGTGACTGGACGCTGCGCTTTATTTGCATCGTGTTGCTGGTGACGCCGCTACGCACCATTACCAACACACCTGCTTTGGCGCGCTTTCGGCGCATGCTGGGCTTGTTTGTATATTTTTATGTAGTGATTCACCTGCTGAGTTACAGCGGGTTTGACATGGGTTTTGATGTCGGTGACATCGTCAAAGACATCATCAAGCGGCCATTTATTTTGGTGGGTTTTTTAGGGTTCGTGCTGCTCACACCGCTCGCGGCCACGTCGTTTAACCGCGCTATCAAAGCCCTTGGTGCCAAGCGCTGGCAGCTGCTGCACAAGCTGGTGTACGTGATCTCTGGCCTGGGTTTGCTGCATTTCTTCTGGATGCGATCGGGCAAAAATGACTTTGCTGAAGTGTTTGTGTATGCCGCCATCATCGCCGTGCTGCTGGGCTGGCGTGTGCGCCAGTTTTTACTAAAGAAAAATTCTGTAGGCCATAAAATTCGGGCGCAAACAGCTATTGAAAAAGTAGCATGATGAAAGCTTATCTCAGCAAAGAGAAGCTTTGCGGCAGAACCACGTCGACCACACCATAGCGACCGGGCGACTCAAAATAACTGGAGGGGTAGGCCTCATTCATGCGGATGTCCAGGCTTGCCATGACCGACTCGAGAATCATGCGCTTGAGTCGATCCTGTGCCTCAGCACTGGTGGCTGCGTTGGCTGCGCGGTCGGCCAGCCGCTGCGCCAATTCATCGACAACGCGCTCGCGGTGTTTGAGCAGGTGGGCCTGCAGCTTGGCCGCATCAAAGCTGCCCAGCACAAGTGTGACTTCAGGAATGGTGAGTTGTAAGACTGGCTCACCTGAGTCGCTGGCGGGCGTCAAGCGGACTGTGATCGGTTCAGAAAGGAGAGCCACGCTGCGCGCAGCCAAGTCGTCAATGCGCATCATGGTGTCGGCTTTCAACAAGTCTGCATGCTGCTCCAACAGGCTTTGCTTGCGCGCCACCAGTGTGCGGCGTTCTGCCTCAGCGGTTTGTGGGCTTTCAATTTGGACGCGAATCTCGGCCAATTGTTTATCGGGCGACACCCGCTGCAGGTTGCCCGCGGTAAAGCCGATAACCGCCCAAACCAGCAATGAGGAAACCAGCAGAGCAGCAAGCCCCAACACCCAAGGGGCCGCCGGTGATGTTGTGCGATTTGTGGTGTGTCGCTGGCGATTTTTTGGCGTTGCCGCTGATGGCGGTTCAGGCGCGGCCAACGTGCTGACACGCTCAGCCTTGGACTGTGCGTCGTACGCTGCCCGTTGCTCTGGATCAGCCAGTAACTCATATGCTTTGGTTAAAAGCGTGGCGTGCTGCGCGGCTTGGGCATCGCCGAGGTTGCGGTCAGGGTGGTAGCGCTGGATCAGGCTGCGGTAAGCAGCGCGGATAACGGCCGCATCAGCTACCGGGCTGACTTGCAGGATGTCGTAAGGGTTCACAGCCTGTCCTTTGCCCGGCTCAGCTCAGCTCAGTCCAGCCGTGCGAAAGAGGTCAATGACCCATCTTGCTCGCGCAGCACAAATCTGCCAGAGTCAAAAGATTCAATCCGGTTCTGGTCGTGGACAGTTTTGCCGTCTAATCGAAAAGTCCACAACAGGGTTCGCCCTTGCAGCTGCCAAACCCCATATTGCAGGGGTTGGGCTGCAACTTCCGAACGAATTTCCCAGTCGCCATTGGCCAGCAAATGCAGCGGTCGGCTGGCTAGACGGGAGGATTTCCATGTGCCAACGAATTGCTGGGGCTGCGGCTCAGGATCACGCGCACAACCCGGCACAAACATCACCAACAGGCTCATTGCTACCGCCACAGGGAGCTTGTGGCTTGTGCGATTGAGCGCAAGCCTGTGGCCCGTTAGTTTTAGCGCGTGAGGGTCTGTTGCCATTGGTTTTGCAGCTTTTGAATGCGTTGCTCTTCGGCGATGCGTTCGGCTTCCTTGCGCTCGTTGAGCTGCCGCGCCGCCTCACGTTCTTCGCGCTGCACCATCTGCTTTTGCTGCTCTTCGTCAGAGCGCAGTCGATCGGACACTTCTTGCGCGCGGCGGCGTGCATCGTCCTCAAATTTAAGCGCGGCTTTCGCCTTTTGATCGGTGTTTTGCTGCTCGTTGCGGTTTTCGTTGCTGCTGCGGCGGCGTTCAGCTTCAAGCAGTTCCATTTCCGCCGAGTTGGCCGGGCGTACGCCGTGCGTTTGAAAGTACTCCTGCAGCGCAGCCTTTTCACTGGCTTTGCCCTCAGCTGCCGTTCGCTGCAGCGGTGCAACGACCGCGGAGCAACGAGCCCAGCCCAGGGCGATGAGACCCATGATCGTCAGAAACACCAATATGCGCAGTATCGGCCCTGAACCTAACAGGGCTGACCCCCAGCGGGATGGAGCTGACTCGCCACTGTCTCCGAGCCGCGCCCCAGCCTGCAAGATCATCGCGTCGGCTCTGAGCGACATGGCCTCGGCTCGCAGTGCCATCGCATCTGCCCGTAAATTCATGGAATCCCGCGAGACAGTTGGTTGAACCTGGGGAACCAAGGCCAAACCCAGAGCTGCCTCGCCTGCAACCTGACGGGAAAGTTCCGAGGCATGGCTGTTGCCGCTGCCGTCGGCATTCTCGCTTCGTGCCAGTTGTGAGTCATAGGCCAAGCGTGATGAGCTGTCTAAAAGGGTGTTGGCAGCAATCCGAATCAATTGTTTGCGTGACGCCAGCTCTGTACTGTCCATGGCGCTGGCTGCGCGCTCCAAAGCCCCCAGCTTTGTCCGCCAAGCCTGGTCAATCGCAGCGGTGTTGGCTGTCTGCGGAGCGTCCAATATTTCGTACAGGCTGGGTTTCTTGGTCATTCGGGTTTCCATCACATCGAGGTCGGCGTGACTTGCCTTTCTTTAAATTTTTTATTTCAGGTTGGTAGCAAGGTTTCAGCGCGCATCTGGTCTTGCGCGGTCTCTCGCTGGCGAATCACATATGCCTTGTCACCATCGACCAGCACTTCTGCGGCGCGGCCTCGGGTGTTGTAGTTGCTGGCCATGCTCATGCAGTACGCGCCTGCTGACAAAACAGCTACATAGTCGCCAGAGGCGACGTTGAGTTCACGGTCACGTCCAATCCAGTCACCACTTTCGCATACCGGGCCAACTACGTCGTACTGTGCTACTGGCTTGTCCGTTAGCTGGGTCGGCACAATCGCGTGAAACGCCTGATACAGCGCCGGGCGGGGCAGGTCGTTCATGGCGGCGTCAATGATGCAGAAGTTTTTTTGCTCGCCGGGCTTGATGAAAATGACCGCGCTCACGCACACGCCCGCATTGCCTACCAGTGAGCGGCCGGGTTCAATCATCAGCTTTTTGCCTGTATGGCCGCGCCCGTCAATTTTGGCCAGCAGTTGCTGCCACAACGCGTCTGCTGCGGGCGGCGTGTCGCCGTTGTAATTGATGCCCAAGCCGCCGCCAAAATCGATATGGGCAATCGGCACGCCTGCCGCTTCAATTGCCTCGACCAGGTCAAGCACCCGATCCATCGCGTCGAGGTA
>JANPDQ010000033.1:0-8694 GCA_031431575.1 Polaromonas sp. | reverse complement strand
ACCTGGAAGTTTCAAAAAAGTTTTACGACGCGCTGCTGGGCACGCTGGGCATTGCCGAAGGCGTTGCCAACAAACAGCGTTACTTTTACCGTAGCCCCACCGGCACATTTGCCATCACCGTGCCGATCAATGGCGAACGCGCCACTTGCGGCAACGGCAGCACGATTGGTTTTGCAGTGCAGTCGGCTGAGCAGGGCGACGCTTTTCATGCGGCGGGCGTGGCGAACGGCGGCACGAGTTGTGAAGACGCGCCAGGCTTTCGTGACGGCCCAGCGGGGCAGCTTTACCTGGCGTACCTGCGCGACCCTGATGGAAACAAGATTTGTGCAGTGCATCGGCCTGCAAAGTAGCATTTTGGCTCAAGAACGCTAATTTTTATGCCAAATTGGCATCTAGCCCAACAAATTAGGGCGTAAGCAGCTCCTATATAAATAGCATTTAATGCGTGAAGACCCACCACCCGTCGCGCTGCCCCACGCGGTAAGCCGCTTGCGCACTGCGCGACTGGCGCGCAGCTCCAAACCGTTTTTAGCGCGAGGCGGCCCGCGCGGTGCGCGGTGCGCGGGCTGCCGTCTGGTGCCCAGCCACTGCCTCTGCGAATTGCGCCCAGCCATCAGCGTGCGGGCGGGCATGTGCCTGATCATGGCGGACATTGAGCCGCTCAAACCCAGCAACACCGGCTGGTTGGTGGCCGATGTGGTGGCCGATACGTTTGCCTTCGGCTGGGCCCGCACTGAGGTTGACCCCGCTCTGCTGGCGTTGCTGCGCAATCCGCAGTGGCAGCCTTATGTAGTGTTTCCGGGTGAGTTTGTTGCGCCTGGGCGGGTCATGGCAAGTGTGCAAACCACAACCGACACCGACACCGACACCTCCACGCGCCCGCTGTTTATTTTGCTGGACGCCACCTGGCCCGAGGCGCGCAAGATGTTTCGCAAGAGCCCCTATCTGGACCACTTGCCTGTGCTGAGTTTGCAAAGCGAGCAGCTTTCAAACTACCGGCTGCGTCGCACTAAGTGCAGTCAACACTTTTGCACGTCAGAAGTTGCCGCACTGTGCCTGGGCGCCAGCGGTGAAGCGCTTGCTGCCCAAACCTTGAACGCTTATCAGGATGTGTTCACCGACCATTACCTGCGTGCCAAGCAGCAGCTGCCGGTGGATGTTGAAGATGCAGCGCACCAGCGGCTGCTGGCTTTGGCCGAAGGTTCCCACAGATGGGCTGGTTAAAGCAGTTTGCTGTGGGCGTTGGCGCGCAGGGCCCGCAGAAAAGTTTCTGGATTGGGGTCGGCTGTATTCCCTCGCACCATCACGCCGCTCGGGATGCGGCTCGGCGCGGTCTGAAAAAGAGGGTCTTCTCAGGTAAGCTACACAAAGTTGAAACCCCAGACAGTAGCTGGGCAGTTTTTCACTTCATCCACACGGAAAGCAAGAGGTCAACAGGTTAACGATGGCACGTCAAAGTGGTTTTCAGGGTACCAATCCGTCGGCGTTAACCGCCGCCAAAGACACTTCGCCCGCTGCGCCGTTGGGTGAGCGGGGTGATTTGCTGGTAGTGGGCGTTGTTGGCGTCATGTTGTCAGACTCGCTTGGCGCGTTGCAGTCGGTGCTGGACGATCTGGAGTCCGCTGGCAACGCGACGCGTGGGCAATTGGCCCAATTTAAAAACGCCCTGAATTCGGTCCGAACCGTGGCCATGCAAAGCCAGCAAATTGCACGGCTTGGTGGCGGGCGGCTGCGCCAGTCACACGAAAAACTCAGGCTCGACGAGCTGATGCGCGATGCGCTTTTAGAACGCACCAAACTGTTCCGCCAGCGCGGTGTGGAGCTGTACCACGGCTTAAAGCCAGTAGAAGTCATCGTCGATGCCGGACTTTTGGTGTGCCTCGTTGATGCGGCGCTGGAGTGGGCGCTTAGTATGGGCCGCAAGCTGGTCATTACGCTGGAGCTGAAAAACTGGCCTGAACACGGCGTGCTGGTAATTCGGGCCAGCGAGGGCCTGGCGCTGAACCAGGAAAGCGGCGCAAATCTTGAGAGCAGCGGCAACACGCTGGCGTGGTACCTGCTGGTCGAGGCAGCAGGGGCGATGGGCGTGTCGGTTGACCGAATTACGTCCGCCACCGAGTCAACGCTAATGATCGAGTTTCCGCGCACCGTCAAGCGCCTGGAGGGCCTGACCGCCGTTGAGGTGGACACCGGCTACGACACGCTGTATGGCGACTCCAAACCCATGGCGGGGCACCGAATACTTGTCATCACCAACGACGACCTGCTGCGCCACGAGCTGCAAAACACGACCCGTACGATGGGACTGACCACCGATTTTGTGCTGGACAGCCGGCAAGCCGTCAGGTTCTGTGAGCTGGATCCGCCGCACATGGTGGTGATTGACGAGCGCGTGCGTGATCCGGTATTTGAAGAGCTGTATGCCGACTTGCGCAGGTTGGATGCCAACTACCCGTTCATTGAAATAGCCAGTGAGCCCAATGTTCTGGAAATGGCGGGCTGGATGTCTGACAGCATGACCCGCCTGAGCCGCGACAGTTTGCGCACGCAGCTGGGATCCATACTGGCGATGGAGTTGGCGAAGGTTTCGTAGAAGCTACAAGCACCGTGTACTTGCTATTAGTTTAATAGCTACTCGCGCCTGTATTTGTTGCGCTACAGGCAAAAAAGGCTTTAAAAACGACGCCAAAAGCCTATCTTATCGCGCCAAACACCTTCTTCAAAATGGCGCTACCGGTGCCAACCGGGTCTTGGCGGATCTTCTTTTCTTCCTCGCCAATGATCAGGTACAAGCCGTCAAGCGTTTTGCCAGTGACGTATTGTTGAATATTTGCGTCTTCTTTTTTCACCAGTCCGAATCCAGCCGCTTTGCCCGCAAATTCGTTGTACTTATTGGCCAGGCCAACCTTTTCAGTGGCCTTGGTCACCACGGGCAAAAACTTGACGCCCAGCGGCGCGCGAGTTTTCTCGGCAAAAAAGGTGGTCACGGAAGTATCGCCGCCGGTCAAAATATTTTTGGCGTCGTTCACCGTCATAGTCCGCACCGCGCCTACCAAAAGTTCTTTTCCCATCGGAACGGCAGCTTCGGCAGCACGGTTTATCGAAAGCATCAACTCATCAATACGCTTGCCCTGGCCTAAATTTTTCATCAGTTTGGCAACGTCTTGCAAACCGCCTGGCAGCCCGATCTTGACTTTTTCATTGCCAAAAAACCCGTCGGTTTTGCCCAAAATCGCCACTGCCGCCAGCGCGCCTTTTTCAAGCGCGGCTTTCACGCCATTGCCAGCGTCCTGGTTTGAAATACCCGCAAGGTCTGAAATCGACAGGGCATGTGCTTGCTGGTGGGCGGCCAGGATGAGCGCGCCAATGGCGCTTGCGCCTGCTTGGGTAACGAGTCTGCGTTGCATGGTGGTTGCTCCTGAGCTGGAATTTGTGGGTTCACAAACACGGCCAGTATGCCGCACCCGCGCAGGCGGTGTTCAGGTTTTTTCCTTCAGTGGGGTCGTGCTGCGGAAAAGACAATTGCTATTCGTGCAATTTCTCAAAGCAGTGTTGCGCCCAGGCTGCGCATTCTGTGCGGCCGTAGCATCGCCCGTAGCATTTGGCACAGTGCTTTCCATCGCAAGGCGAATTTTAACGATGAAAAAGGCTTTCAGCCAAACAAATACGGGCGCAAGTTGCTACTAAATAAGTAGCGCCAGTTACTTACAGTTTTGCCTGGTAGTTATCGTGGCAAGCTTTGCATGTAGCACCAGTCGCGCCAAAGGCTGCTTTGAGCGTGTCAGCGTTGCCGGTTTTTGCGGCGGCTGTCAGCTTGGTGGTTTCTGCAACCATTTTTTCGCTGAGCTCTTTGAATTTGGCCTGCTCGGTCCAGATTTCGGCTTTGGCGCGGGTAGTGGCACCTTTGTCGGTTCCAGGACCAAAGGCGGTCCAAGGCAACGACGCCATTTGGCCCACAATCTCAGCGTTTTCGGCCGCTACTTTCGCATCGAACGGAACCCGCCCGTTGACCATCGCTCCAACACGGCCAAAATGTGTCCCCATCACAGACAGGGAGCTTTGGCGGTACTTGATGGCGTCTTCAGGCTTGGCGAACTGGGCCGAGGCGGGGCTCGCCATGGCAATCAGGACAGAAGCAGCGGCGATACAGGCAAAAGCTTTCATGGGGGTTCCTCGTGGGTTTTGTAAGAATTAAAAGGCTTGGTCGGGACTTATCCCAGCCAAGTTGGTCGAGTTTAGCCAGGAGTAATAAGTTCCGCTGGTGTTTCCATGCCAAGGGAAACTCCCGATACTTTGCCGCTACCACGGGTCGGGCGGTGGGCGGCCATAGTGTGTCAACGGCATGAAACAATGAGCAAACAAGGAAGCAGCATGAATAAAAATACCGGCCCACATTCAAACAGCTTGCACACGGTACGCGTTTGGGACTTGCCCACCCGGGTTTTTCATTGGGCGCTCGTGCTGTGTATTGTGGGTCTCGTCATCACCGGCAATGTTGGCGGTAACGCCATGGTGTGGCACTTTCGCTTCGGCTTGACGGTGCTGGCGCTGCTGCTGTTCAGGCTGGTGTGGGGCTTGGTTGGCGGGCGCTGGTCGCGTTTTGCGTCGTTCCTTTATTCACCGCGCAGTATCCTTGACTACCTTCGGGGCAACGGCAAGCCGCAGCATTCGGTCGGTCACACGCCGCTTGGCGCTGGCTCGGTGTTTGCGCTGATGGCTATTTTGCTGGCGCAGGTCGGAAGTGGGCTGTTCAGCGACGATGAAATTGCATCGGCCGGGCCACTGACGCGTTTTGTGTCGGGCGCAACTGTGAACCTGGCCACCAACTATCACAAAAATATTGGCAAATGGATTGTCCTGGCTCTAGTGCTGCTGCATGTGGCGGCCATTTTGTTTTATCTATGGCGCAAGCACAATCTGATTCGTCCGATGGTGCACGGCGACAAACAGTTAACCTATTCGGCACCCAGCTCACGCGACGATGCAGTCTCACGCACTGCAGCGGCCCTGGTGTTTGGCGTGTGTGCAGTTGGCGTGTTTTGGGTTGCGCAACTGGTTGGCTGAACCTTGGCGCAAGCAATGCACTTGTTCGGCAAACGCGTACTGCGGCCCAGCGACCCGCGAAACTTCTTTTGACCGCCCATGTTTCGGGCGTGGCTATAGTGATAGCCTAATCCGATGGCAAGCGCCGTAGATATGCATGCCATTTCGTCTTGTTGCCTTTTATAAAAATCTTTAGCCCCGTACGTGTCAACACCTGTCATTGAGATCATTACTCCCGCCACCGCTTTGCAGCGGGACGCCACGCGGTTGATTTTCAAAGAATACGCCGCGCAGTTGGGGGTGGACCTGTGCTTTCAAAACTTTGACACCGAGCTCGCTGGGCTACCGGGTGAATATGCTGAGCCGCAAGGTGCGTTGTTGCTGGCGCTTGTCGACGGTGCGCTGGCGGGTTGCTGCGCGATGCGGCCATTGGCTTCAAGCGACTATCCAAATGCGTGCGAAATGAAGCGCCTGTATGTGCGCCAGGCTTATCGACGCTTGGGCTTGGGCAGGCAATTGGCAGAGGCTACCCTTGATGCCGCGCGCGTGGCGGGCTACCACCATCTGCTGCTCGATACGCTGAGCGATATGGAGTCAGCCCGGGCGCTGTACCAGGATTTGGGTTTTCACGATATCCCACCCTACTACCACAACCCGATAGCGGGCGCTCACTACCTAAAGGTCGATCTTTAAGTATTTTAGACTTTTAGCCCAATAAATACGGGCGCGAACAGCTATTTATTACATAGCAAAACTGCTTGGCTGCCGACGCGTGGCGCAATTTTAATTAATGCAAAAAAAGCCACTTGCGTTGCCGCAGGTGGCCTGGTCCGCGCAGCGATACGCGCTTAGTTGTGACGACAAGTACCGAATTCCCAGAACAGTAGCGCGAGGGCACCGAGCTACAGCACAGCGCGCGTAGTGTTTTGAAAGCAATCAGGCCTTGGCTTGCGCCAGCAGCGTTGCTGCGTCGCTGACTTCAAACTTTCCAGGGCCTTCAACATTCAGGCTGGCGACTTTGCCGTCTTTGATCAACATCGAATAACGGTTGCTGCGCAGGCCCATGCCGCGCGCCGTCAAGTCAAGCGTCAAGCCCGTGGCTTGCGCAAACGCAGCGCTTCCGTCGGCCAGCATGCGTACTTTGCCATCGGTTTTCTGGTCACGCGCCCACGCACCCATCACAAACGCATCGTTTACGCTGACACACCAGATTTCATCTACGCCTGCAGCTTTGAATTGCTCCACGTTTTCGACATAGCCCGGCACATGCTTGGCCGAGCATGTCGGCGTAAAAGCACCAGGCAGCGCAAACAAGGCGATGGTTTTGCCCGCAGTTGCCTTTGCAACATCCACGGGATTGGGGCCAATGCTGCAGCCGTTGCCTTCAATCTCAGAAAACTCCATCAGTGTGGATGCTGGTACGGTGTCGCCTACTTTGATCATCAGATGCTCCAGAAAATGAAAAGGGAAGAAGCTCAATTAGAACTGAAATGGCGCAATTGGGCAGCGAACCAAAGCAGGGGACTCAAGCCGTAGAAACAAAAACGGCCCACCGAGTGAGCCGTTTTTTCAGAGACCTTGCAGTCAGATTTCGATGGTCGGAACTTAGACGACTACCGCTTTTTCAACCAAACGGGTAACAACCCAGTTTTTGGTTTTAGAAATTGGACGGCTCTCGGTGATTTCAATCATGTCACCGGTTTTGTACTCGCCTTTTTCGTCGTGCGCGTGGTACTTGCTCGACAGCGAAACAATTTTGCCGTACAGCTCGTGCTTGACGCGGCGCTCAACCAAAACCGTGACGGTTTTGGCACGCTTGTCGCTCACGACCTTGCCAATTAAGGTGCGCTTGAGGGACTTCTTAACTGCAGTGTTCACCGCGCTAGTTACTTCAGTCATCATTTGGCTCCTTGTTTAGCAACATTCGAGGCAATGGTTTCGGTCAAGATGGTTTTTGCCCGAGCAATTGAGCGGCGTGTTGAACGCAGCGTAGCGGTATTGTTCAGTTGTTGCGTGGCTTTTTGCATGCGCAAGCCGAAGTGGGCTTTTTGCAATTCTTTGACTTCAACTTTCAAGCCGGCAACATCTTTTTGGCGTAGTTCAGTGGTTTTCATTGGTGGTGGCTCCTGATTACTGGCCAATCATGCGAGCCACAAACGTGGTGCGCAGGGGCAGTTTGGCAGCGGCCAGTGTAAAAGCTTCGCGAGCAAGTGCTTCTGGCACGCCCACGATTTCAAACACAATCTTGCCGGGCTGAATTTCAGCCACGTAGTACTCTGGATTGCCTTTGCCGTTACCCATGCGGACCTCTGCAGGCTTTTGGGAAATCGGCTTGTCCGGGAAGACGCGGATCCAGATGCGGCCGCCACGTTTAACGTGACGCGAAATCGCACGGCGTGCGGCTTCGATTTGACGGGCCGTCAGGCGGCCACGGTCGGTGCATTTCAGACCAAAATCGCCGAAAGCGACCGAGCTGCCACGAGTGGCAACGCCGGTGTTACGGCCTTTTTGTTCCTTGCGGTATTTTCTACGTGCGGGTTGCAGCATTTAAATTCTCCGTTGTTCTAACCGATTACTCGGTCTTGGCACCGTCAGCTGCTGCAGCTGGCGCGGCTTTGCGGACGCGCTTAACGGTGGTTTTCGGGGCATCGCTACCTGGGGTAGCTTCTGCCGGCTTGTCACTGCCATCAGCTGGCGCGGTGTTGGTGCCCATGGGCGCACGTGGCGCGCGAGCGCCGCGTGGTGCTGCGGGACGGTCACCAGCCGGACGCTCGGTGCGGTCACCTGGGCGTGCATCACGGCGCGGCCCGCGTGGCTTGCGCTCGTCATCTGGCGGCACGTCGATCATGCGGGCGCCTGGTGAATCACCACGGCCCAAGGTGTCGCCTTTGTAGACCCAGACCTTGACACCAATCACACCATAGGTGGTTTTGGCTTCAGAGGTACCGTAGTCAATGTCAGCGCGCAAGGTGTGAAGTGGCACGCGACCTTCGCGGTACCATTCGCAACGCGCGATTTCAATACCGTTCAAGCGGCCAGACGACATGATCTTGATGCCCAAGGCACCCAAACGCATGGCGTTTTGCATGGCGCGTTTCATGGCGCGGCGGAACATGATGCGTTTTTCGAGCTGTTGGGTGATGCTGTCTGCAATCAGTTTGGCATCAATTTCGGGCTTGCGAACTTCTTCAATGTTCACGGCGACTGGCACGCCCAATTGGCGGCTCAGTTCTTTTTTCAGCGCTTCGATGTCCTCGCCTTTTTTGCCGATCACAACGCCCGGGCGTGCCGAGAAAATCGTGATCCGGGCATTTTTGGCAGGGCGCTCAATCAGAACGCGCGAAACCGCAGCGCTCTTGAGTTTGGCTTTCAGGTACTCACGCACCTTGATGTCTTCAGCCAGCATGCCAGCGAAGTCACGGTTGCTGGCGTACCAGCGGCTTGACCAGTTGCGGCTAACCGAAAGGCGAAAGCCTGTTGGGTTGATTTTTTGTCCCATAGTCCTTACCTTTAGTTGCCGACGACCACGTACACATGGCACGTGGGCTTGCTGATGCTGTTGCCACGGCCTTTGGCGCGGGCAGAAAAACGCTTGAGCGTTGCGCCTTGTTCGACGTAGATGGTTTTAACCTTCAAATCGTCGATGTCAGC
>JANPDQ010000032.1:0-3697 GCA_031431575.1 Polaromonas sp. | reverse complement strand
CGCCACAGCACCTTTCACCGGCTTTAGCAATCTCGCGCCATTGCCTTCCAATGGCGTGTCGCAATTTTGGACGATGACCGTGAACTTCCCAACCGGACAATTTACCGATAGCAAGGTGATGCGCTTTACGGTCGGGCGTGGCTCGCAACACACGTCGAGCCTGAGCGGTGCAATAGCTGGTAACGGCCCAACCGGCGGCACCACGGCAACTGGCAGCGCATTGGCAGATCTTTTCGGCGGCGGCGTGTTTTTACCGAGTGGCGTCTCCATCGTCAATGGCATGACCTTTAGCGGCACGACGTCGACCGGTGCGACCTTCACGGGTACGATTAAAAATCGCGTCGGACGTGGCTATTCACCAGTGGACGGCTATGGTTTTATCGATATCTCACGCGTGATCACTGACACGATCTTTAGTAATGGTTTCGAGTAAGTGCGCCGGCACAAACCGGCAAAGCGTAAGGGGTGAAAGTCCCCGACAACAAAAGGAGTAGCGAACCATGTCTGTCCCCGAGTCATGCGAGTTGAACCGTGAGGTGCAGCGCGAAGCGTTGACAGGGGTGCCGATAGGCCAGCCATTGAGCCGCGATAAAAACCTTAACCTGGACGTCGACGCTTTTTATTCGGCGGAAGACAGCATGCAACGACGCGTATTCGCGAGTGTCGATGCAGTCCAGCGTGGTCACAGACCCTGGCATGTCGGTAAACGCTTTGTACGGGAGCCGGGAGATCTCCCGCCTGACCGCGTTGATGCAAATCAAACGGTCCGCATTGGGAAGGCGAGGAGCCGAAGCCAATGATGCACGGGCGGGAGAAGTCAGACTTGGGCGTAGTAGCTGTGAAGTCGGCGAACAAGTTTGCGCAAGCAAATGCGGAGTTGATGGAGCGAAGGCCTGGGGCCAAGGAGAACACGAGTCAGTCGAGCAAGCACCGAACGCAGAGTCGGGAACGTTTGTCCCAACGATTGGATCGTGTACGAGAGAGAGCAAAAAGTCATAAAGCAGAACGGTTCACGTCGTTGCTGCACTACATCACACCAGAGGTGCTGGGGCTCGCATTCTCGTGGTTAAAGCGAGACGCAGCATCTGGGATTGATGGGGTGAAGTGGAAAGATTACGAAGCTAATCAAGAAGCACAACTTGCAGATTTGCATAAGCGCTTACACCGTGGCGGCTATCGGGCATTGCCCTCCAAGCGAAAGTACATACCGAAAGCCGATGGAAAATTGCGGCCGCTCGGTATTGCAGCACTGGAAGACAAGATCGTTCAGCGCGCCGTGGTCGAGGTATTGAATGCGATTTACGAGAAGGATTTCTTGGGGTTTTCGTATGGATTCCGGCCTGGGCGCGGTCAACATGACGCGCTCGATGCACTAGCAGTTGGAATCAGCAGTCGCAACGTCAACTGGATACTGGATGCGGATGTATCGAAGTTCTTTGATACGGTTAATCACGACTGGCTGATGCAGTTCGTGGCCCATCGGATCAACGATCCACGGATACTGAGGTTGATCCAGAAATGGCTTAAGGCCGGTGTGATGGATGCAGGGGAATATCAGGAAACGAACGAAGGCACGCCGCAAGGCGCGGTCATATCACCCTTGCTGGCAAACGTGTATTTGCACTATGTGTTCGACTTATGGGCACACCAGTGGCGAGTACGACATGCAACTGGCAAGGTGACGCTGGTTCGATACGCTGACGATATCGTGGTGGGATTTCAATATCAAAAGGATGCGGAACGCTTCGAAGCAGCGATGCGAGAACGACTGCATAGCTTTGGACTAGAACTGCACCCTGAGAAAACGCGACTGATCGCTTTTGGTCGATACGCCTCATCGTATCGCCGTCAACAGGGCGCGCGCAAAGCC
Source organism: Polaromonas sp. (assembly GCA_031431575.1). Lineage (GTDB taxonomy): Bacteria > Pseudomonadota > Gammaproteobacteria > Burkholderiales > Burkholderiaceae_C > Polaromonas. The sequence goes on along the minus strand of JANPDQ010000032.1, from coordinate 1,827 downwards.
GAGACATTCAACTTCTTGGGTTTTACGCATATCAGCAGCGTTGATCGTCACGGTAGCTTCCAACTACAGCGACACACCCGCCGAGATCGGATGCGCGCTGCGCTGCAAAGGGTGAAACAAACCTTGCGCAAACGCTGGCACTGGAAAATTCCAGAGCAAGGGAAGTGGCTAGGCCAAGTGGTACGTGGGTATTTTCAATATCACGCGGTGCCGACCAACTCCCGACGGCTTGATGCGTTCCGTCACTTCGTGGTGGACTTATGGCGGCGTGCGCTCAAGCGGCGTAGTCAAAAGGACAAGATGACCTGGAAACGGATCGAACGCCTTGCAGCGGATTGGATTCCAATGCCCCGCATTCTGCACCCGTGGCCAAGTACGCGCTTCCTCGTCAACCATCCAAGGCAAGAGCCCGGTGCGTAAGTTGCGCCCGCCGGGATCTGTGCGGGGGGTGCGCAGTCAATGCGCATTCCTACCGCGATTCCTGCCAGCTGGAATCATTACGCATGACGAAGTTTGCGGTCACATGCTTCGACAGGCTCAGCACGAACGGGTTTCTGCGTGTGCAGAATTGAGAACCGTTCGCCCTGAGCTTGTCGAAGGGCAGAGCTGTAAGCGTGCTAACGGAGTCTCGCCGGAAGGCGACACGGCAAATGAGTCATAACGCATCACGAAGGTTGCGGTCACATGCTTCGACAGGCTCAGCACGAACGGGTTTCTGCGTGTGCAAAATTGAGAACCGTTCGCCCTGAGCTTGTCGAAGGGCAGAGCTGTAAGCGTGCTAACGGAGTCTCGCCGTCAGGCGACACGGCAGATGAGTCAGGCATTCCTTGACAAAAAGCAGCAGATTCAGCCTAAACCCATGCTTGACGGCTTCCCTGCCCTACACTCCGTCACTCACGTTTACACGCCCACTTAAATATGTCGACTTACATTTTTGCAACCGCCGTGGATTTGCATGCTCAAGGCTGAATCTCTGGCAAAACGCTATGGTGCGCGCACGGTGGTGCGGGATTTTTCTTGCAGCGTTCGCCCCGGCGAAATCGTTGGCCTTTTGGGCCCAAACGGCGCGGGTAAAACCACCTGCTTTTATATGATCGTTGGCTTAGTTCGGCCAAACTCAGGCAAAATTTCGCTGGATGGCAAAGACGTCACGCATTTGCCGATGCATGCGCGGGCGCTGGCGGGTATCGGTTATTTGCCGCAAGAGGCAAGCGTGTTTCGCAAGCTCAGCGTTGCCGACAACATCCGTTTGGTGCTGGAGCTCAATCCGCGTTTAAATGCTAAGCAGCGCGGCACAGAACTGGATCGCTTGCTGGGCGAGCTGCAAATTGAACACATTGCCGATTCGCTCGGCATTTCTTTAAGCGGCGGTGAGCGCCGACGCGTGGAAATTGCGCGGGCGCTAGCGGCGCACCCGAAGTTTATTTTGCTGGACGAGCCATTTGCCGGCGTCGACCCCATCAGCGTCGGGGAGATCCAAAAAATTGTGCAGCAGCTTAAAAAGCTCGGCATCGGCGTGCTGATCACGGATCACCATGTGCGGGAAACTTTAGGCATTACCGATCGCGCGTACGTGCTCAATGATGGCGTGGTACTGGCCGAAGGCAAGCCAGACGTATTGACCGAAAATCCGAAGGTGATTGAAGTGTATTTGGGACAAAGCTTTCGCTTATAGCCATGCTGGACTTTGATTTTCATCCCTATTTGTTCATCTTCGAACTGGCGATTTTAGGGTTTGGCTTTTTTTTGGCTGCATTATTGTTAGGTGACGTACTAAAACAACGGCGGGCACCGGCAAGCACGGCGGCGTGGCTATTAATTTTAGTC
>JANPDQ010000031.1:0-1652 GCA_031431575.1 Polaromonas sp. | reverse complement strand
CCATTCTGATTCAGTCGTCGCCAAAATTGACGGTCTCGACGACCGCAATGATGCTGAAGCTCTGCGCGGCTGCCGCATATTTTTGCCGCGCAGTGCATTTCCTGCCGCTTCAAAAGACGAGTATTACTGGGTTGACCTGATAGGCCTGAATGTCGTCAATCGTGAAGGTATTGCGCTTGGCTGCGTGCGTGACCTGATGGCCACTGGCCCCAACTCAGTGCTGTGCATTGAATATCAGGCCGTGCAGGAAGACGGCAGCAGCAAAGCCGACGAGCGGATGATTCCGTTTGTGTCGGCCTATGTTGATTCGGTCGATATTGCGGGCAAGCTGATCACGGTTGACTGGCAGCCCGATTACTGAGTTCGCTTCGATTGACATGCACACTGGCAAATAAATGCGCTTTGATGTCATCACCCTGTTCCCTGAACTCTTTGCCCCGTTTTTAATCAGCGGGGTGACGCGTCGCGCCTACGAAATCGGTCTGGTCGATGTCAAACTCTGGAACCCGCGCGACTTTGCTGATGGCAACTATCGGCGGGTAGACGACAGGCCGTTTGGTGGCGGGCCCGGCATGGTTATGTTGGCAGAGCCGCTGGCATTGTGTTTGGCTGCTATCCGTGCTGAACGGGCGTCCAACACTGACCCCGTAGTGCTTTTTTCCCCGGTTGGCGCGGTGTTGACCCACGCTGGTGTTGTGCACTGGTCTGCAAGCAACGGCGCGGTGCTGATTTGCGGTCGTTACGAAGGCATCGACCAGCGTTTTATCGATACCTATGTCACGCACCAAATCAGCCTGGGCGACTTTGTGCTGTCAGGTGGTGAAATTGCCGCAATGGCCTTGCTTGACGCAGTGGCAAGGCTGCAGCCCGGCGTACTGAACGACGAGGGCAGCCACCAGCTGGACAGCTTTAATCCGGTGATCGACGGCCTGCTGGATTGCCCGCACTACACACGGCCTGAGGAATGGCAAGGGCAAACAGTGCCCACTGTGTTGATGTCGGGCAATCACGCGCTTATCGAGCGTTGGCGGCGTGAGCAGCGGCTGGGCTTGACTCAGCAGAAGCGGCCAGAGCTGGTGCAAAAAGCGCGTATATCTGGCCAATTGACTGCGAAAGACGACGCTTTCTTGGCCGCACTCGCAGCAAGTCTTGGTCAGAAGCCGTAAATTGCTATACTGGAGGGCTTTTCGATCCTCTGGCGGCCACTGCAACCAAACACCATGCCTTCGCGCATTGATGGATTTGCGGTCTTTAGCGTAGCTCGCGAATGAACGAAAAAGTCATCTGGAACTGTCATGAATCTGATTCAAATCCTTGAGCAAGAAGAAATTGCTCGCCTGAACAAAACCATCCCTGTTTACGCACCTGGCGACACCGTCATTGTCAGCGTCAATGTGGTCGAGGGCACCCGCAAGCGTATGCAGGCTTTTGAAGGTGTGGTGATTGCCAAGCGCAATCGCGGCCTGAACTCCAGCTTCATCGTTCGCAAAATCTCTAACGGCGAAGGCGTAGAGCGTACCTTTCAGGTCTACAGCCCGCTGATCGCCAAGATCGAAGTCAAGCGCCGTGGTGATGTACGCCGCGCCAAGCTGTACTACCTGCGTAGCCGCAGCGGCAAGTCAGCGCGTATCAAGGAAAAGCTGGGCGCCAAG
>JANPDQ010000030.1:0-7236 GCA_031431575.1 Polaromonas sp. | reverse complement strand
TGCCAGCGCGAAGGCGTGGTGGACTTTGGCGAGCTGATGCTGCGCAGCTACGAGCTTTTGCGTGACAACGCACCGATACGGGAGCACTACCAGCGGCGTTTTCGGCATATTTTGATTGACGAGTTTCAAGACACCAACAAGCTGCAATACGCGTGGATCAAAATGCTGGCCGGGCAGGGTGCCGAGGGAGAGCTACCGACGATGCAAGGCGGCTCTGTGATTGCGGTGGGTGACGACGACCAGAGCATTTACGCTTTCAGGGGCGCGCGGGTTGGCAACATGGCTGATTTTGTGCGTGAATTTGCAGTAACGCATCAGATCAAGCTGGAGCGCAACTACCGCAGCTTTGGCAACATTCTCGATTCAGCCAACGCGCTGATTGGTCACAACACCAAGCGCCTGGGTAAAAACCTGCGCACCGAGGCCGGGCCGGGCGAGCCGGTGCGGGTGCACGAGTCACCGAGCGACTTTGCCGAGGCGCAATGGTTTGTTGACGAGGTCAAACAGCTCGTACGTGACGGCACCCAGCGCAAAGAAATCGCGCTGCTGTACCGCAGCAACGCACAAAGCCGGGTGATGGAAACGGCGCTGTTTAATGCTGGTTTGCCGTACCGCGTGTATGGCGGCTTGCGGTTTTTTGAACGCGCCGAGATCAAACACGCGCTGGCGTATTTGCGCCTGCTGGAGAACCCGAACGACGACACCAGCTTCATGCGGGTGGTTAACTTTCCGCCACGCGGCATTGGCGCGCGTAGCCTGGAGCAACTGCAAGACATTGCCAAGACTTCGGGCTGCTCGTTGCACGATGCGGTGAGCGCTGTTGCCGGCAAAGCGGGCGCGAATATCGGTGCGTTTGTGGCCAAGATTGATGTGATGCGCGAGCAGACCACAGGCAGCACGCTGCGCGAAATCATTGAGCTGGTATTGCAGCACAGCGGCCTCGAAGAACACTACAAGCTAGACCGCGAAGGCCAGGACCGGCTGGAGAACTTGGCTGAACTGGTCAATGCGGCCGAATCATTTGTTGGACAAGAAGGCTTTGGGCGCGATGCTGTTGCGCTTCCGGTCGATGAGTTAGGTGCAGCTTTAACGCAAAGCCCAGCCAGCCAGGGTCTTACCGTTGATGCGCTCGATAACCCCACGCCAGAATTTTTAGCCCCCGACTTTGAAACCGGTGAAACTCTGAGCCCGCTTGTGGCCTTTTTAACCCATGCGGCGCTTGAATCCGGTGACAACCAGGCCAAGGCGGGCCAAGATGCGGTGCAGCTCATGACAGTGCATTCATCCAAGGGGCTGGAGTTTGACTGCGTCTTCATTACCGGTCTTGAAGACGGCATCTTTCCGCATGAAAACTCGCTGCTGGAGGCGGGCGGCATTGAAGAAGAACGCCGCCTGATGTACGTGGCCATCACACGTGCCCGCAAGCGTCTGTACCTGAGCCATTCGCAAACCCGCATGCTGCATGGCCAGACTCGCTACAACCTGAAGAGTCGGTTTTTTGACGAGCTGCCTGACGCGGCACTGAAGTGGATTACGCCCAAAAATCAAGGTTTCGCAGGTGGTTCAGGCCGCAACAACTCGTGGGGAGATGCTACGAATACAGGAGCTGCTGGCGCCCGTAAAGATTGGGCTAGCAGCGTATTTAGCTCGAAAGCGGGTGGTGCAGAGCGCTTTGCCAACCCTGAAGTGCCAGCCCAGCGGGCGACCCCTGCGCACGGGATTACAAGCGGCATGAATGTGTTTCATGCCAAGTTTGGCGAGGGCCGTGTGCAAATGCTCGAAGGCACGGGCGACGATGCTCGCGCGCAAATCAATTTCACCCGGCATGGGGTGAAGTGGCTGGCACTCAGCGTGGCGAAGCTGACTGTGGTTTAGCTTCGCGGTCGGTCACCAAAAGGCTATTTTTTAGCCTTGTAAGCCTCAATGGATTTGGCCAGCTCTTGGTACTCTTCGCAAGCCGTGTTGCCGCAGATGGTCTTGAGTGACGCCAGATGCTCGTCAGCTTTGGCGGGCTGTTTATCCATCAGGTACGCCTCACCAATGTACTCATGCGCGCCCTTGTGTTTTGGGTCGGTTTTCAAAGCCAGGCGGTAGTATTCAAACGCTTTGGGCAAGTCTGGCGTGGCTTGCTTGCGCAGCGAATACGCCAGCAGGTTGTAGGTGTCGGCGTTGCCCGGTTTTTCTTTTACTTGCAAGCTCAATTCAGCAATTGATTTTTGCCAGTCTTTGGCCTTAATTGCGGCTCTGGCGGTAGCCATTCTGTCCGGTTTGCTGGCCGCAGCGGATACGGGCGCAGGCAGCGGCTCGGGTGTGGTGTCGGCGGCAATAGCGTTTACGGGTAAAAAGCAGCTTAGGCAAATGCCGATGGCCGCTGCAACAAAGCCGATAGAGTTTTTACTGTTCATTTTTTGTGTTCTTGAAGTTGTTAATGAGATTTCTAATAAATACAAAGTGCTTTAGCGCTTGCCTGATGGTCAAAAGGGACTCAATAAGCGAAAGCTGATTTACCGCTGCCGTCCTTGATGCCTTTTCTGCCCAACATCTGCCAGTTGGTACGCTGGTCGACCAGTTTAGCCAAAAATTCCAGCTCTTCATCGGTGTGGTTAATGGCCCCGGCCGGGGTGAGCCTGCGGCCATCTTTAGGCTCTATTTCTCCAAAAAATGCCTGGTGGTAGTCCGAAGTTGACAAGCGTTTTTCACCATCGGATTCCAGCTCTACCGTTCCGTAGCAATTGCAAAAATAGCTGCGGTTATTCTGCTCTGCAAACACTTCAGAGTACACGCCCGTGCCTCTGATACCAGCGGTAATGGTTGGCATAACGATCGATCGGCTTGTGCCTTTGCCCCACACGCTTACCACTGCACCAGTGACGAGCCTTAGCAAGCTGACAGCATTGAGCGAATTGCCGCGCTCAACGGCCAGGGTCGAGTTTTGGCGCACTTGAAACGCGGCGTTGCCAATCACAAACATCAAGTTGGCACCAGGCCCGGTTCTGACTTGGTCGCCCGTTTGAATCGATTGCCCCGGCTGCAGCGCCAGGCCATTGAGCATCGCATCGCCCGTCATCTGCACCACGTTGCTGCGCTGTTGCGCCAGCGCTGCAGGCAGCCCGCCCATTGCAACCCAAGCGGCGGCGGCCTTAAGCGCGTCGCGTCTGTGAAACCAAAAAATTTCTTTTTCCGATCTGCCGTTCAGGGTGTGGCGTGTCATGGTGTCCCTCACATCTCAGGTTCTTGATAACGTAAAACCTGTATCAGGTTATCTCGTCATTGGTGAGTGCCGGGTCGCCAGAAGTTCCTTCAAAGCTGTCCTGGTAAGTGAAATAAACCGACGTGAAGAACATTGCAAGAAAGATCAAGGACACGGGAAACATGGCCACATTGGCCAAAGCGGGGCTACCCAGAAGTGCAGAAACCAGAGTCAATGCCAGTACAGCCAGCATAAAAATCCCGACCCAAGTCGCGCCGTAAACCGACATGGCACCAAAATTTTTATAGCACGCCATAAAACTAAAAAAGAGGCTTTTAACCGGCGGCATGCCTTGCCAATGCACCAAGGCTGGCGCGTGCCAGAACATGAGCGACAGCGGCAGGTACAAAGCCAGCGTGGCCCACATGGCAGTTTGAAAATCGCGCTGGCGCACCATGTCCTCGGTGATCTTTCCGCCTAACAAGTACAGCTTGGCAAACTGCCCGCCATCGATCAGGCTGGTCACTGCAATGATGGCCAAAAACCCCAGCGCGTAAATGGCGCCCAGCACCGCCATCGATCTCAAGCGCTGCTTGCCCGCACGAAATGCGCTGATCAAAATCGTTGGCATAGGAAATTTGCCTTTGCTGGCTTCCTGGGTGGCTGCCATCAGCCCCAGTGTGGCTGCGGGCAGCAGCGCAAGCGCAATTGCCGCCCCAATGAAGGGGAGCATCGACGCAAGTGCCAGCAATGCCATGAACATAAAAAACAGGCCCGACATGGCTAGTGGCTGTTGCAAAAATGTTTTGCAGCCTTGCTTGACCCATGAAAATCCAGTACGCGGCGCGACGATGTTTAGTTTCATGATGTGCTTATTGTTTGGTTTGTTGCGCGTTCGTATGTCAGTGGCAAGTGAGCCCTGCCGCGCAACACGCGCTCAAAGTGGGTCGGGTCGTGGGCTTTGAGCAGCGCTGCATCGCGTGGCAAATAAAAATCCCACAGCCGGGAAATCCAGAATCGCAACGCGGCGGCGCGCGCCATTGCTGGCAGCAGCGTGCGCTCTTGCGCCCGCAAGGGCCGCACCGATTCATAAGCGGCCAAAAACGCGGCCGATTTTTTTGCATTGTGTTGTCCGGTGGCCAGGTCAATGCACCAGTCGTTCAAGCACACGCTGATGTCAAAAAGCAAAACGTCGAATCCCGCAAAGTAAAAATCAAAAAAACCGGTAAGTTCATCGCCATCAAACAGCACGTTATCGCGAAACAGATCAGCGTGAATCGGCCCCGCAGGCAGCGCTTTGTACTGTGAAGACGCTGCAACGTGGTTTTGCAAGGCCAGCTCGGCCAGCAGCAGGCTGCGCTGGTCGGCCGTGACATGCGGCAACACAGTGGGTACTGTTTGGTTCCACCACGCCAGGCCGCGCAATTTGGGCTGGTGTTTTTTAAACGCCAGCCCAGCGGCGTGCATGCGTGCCAGCATGGCACCTGTTTTCGCGCAGTGTTCAGCGCCGGGGTTTAAGTCGCTGCTGCCGCGCAGCTTGTTGACGATGGTGGTGGGTTTACCTTTTAGCTTGTGCAAAATTGCGCCGCTTTTACTCAGCTGCGGATTTGGAGCCGCGACACCGCAACTTACCAGGTGCTGCATCAGCTCCAGGTAAAAAGGCAGTTGCTCAAAGCTCAAGCGCTCGAACAGCGTGAGGACATATTGCCCCCCTTGGGTGGTGGCAAAGTAGTTGGTGTTTTCAATGCCGCCGCTGCACGGCGTGAGCAACGTAAGCTCCCCTAAGTCAAATTGCCGCACGAAGGCAGCCGCCTCGTCAAACGAGACTTCGGTGTAGACGGCCATGCTTGCGGCTGCGCTTTCTAAAACTGAAAAATGTACGGGAAAAAAGAAGGTGCAAAAGTTACTAAAACTTCAGCACATTCCAAACGCGCGAGCCAGAAGTGTCGCCATTTGACGACGACGGTGCTGCGCCTCTGCCCGTGTCTGACGGCTTGATCTCGTAAGCCGGAACATTCAGGCCGGTTTTGGGCTGAACCGTGATGCTTTGCGTTTGCCCGCCCACACGCACTTCATCAATACGCGAGCCCGCGTCTTCAATGCGAATTTTTTGAATTACCTGGTCACTACGGGAGGGTTGCGTCGCTGGTACGGTCGAGGCCGGAGCCAACGCTGGCGTAGCCGCTGTCGGCGACTGCGCTGCGCACAGTGTGGCGGCAGCCAAAAGCGTTGCGAAAACAGTGACTTTCAAATGGAGAAAAGTTTGAGGCATCATGGCCGCATTGTAGGCTTCGCAGACGTTTGTATTGGCCTTGTTCGTGCAAGGCTTTGGCAGTCAAAACCAGTTGTTTTTTGCTTTTAAAAACTCTGAAGCAGAGCCCTGCGTGCTCGGCTCGCTAATCGGGTCGTCAATTACATGACAATTCCAGCATGACAACTGACAAAAAAACCCTGCTGCTGGTCGACGGCTCCAGCTATTTGTACCGCGCTTTTCACGCCATGCCAGATTTGCGGGCTGACCCGGCTGACCCTTCAAGCCCGGCTACTGGAGCGATTCGCGGCATGGTCAACATGCTGCAAAAGCTGCGCAAAGACCACCGCGCCGACTACGCAGCCTGCGTATTTGACGCCAAAGGCAAGACTTTCAGGGACGACCTGTACCCGGCCTACAAGGCCACCCGCTCGCCCATGCCACCTGATTTACGCAGCCAGATTGAGCCAGTGCATGAGGTGGTCGCGTTAATGGGCTGGAGCGTGCTTGCCGTGCCGGGTGTTGAGGCCGATGACGTGATTGGCACCCTGGCCTGCATGGCGTCTGCACAGGGCATTGAGGTCATTATTTCAAGCGGAGACAAAGACTTGAGCCAACTCGTGGACGAGCACATCACCGTGATCGACACGATGAACGACAAGCGGCGCGACCTGGCCGGCGTTGAGGCCGAGTTTGGCGTGCCGCCCCGTTTGATGGTTGACTACCAAACCTTGGTAGGAGACACGGTAGACAACGTTCCCGGTGTGCCGAAAGTTGGCCCCAAAACCGCTGTGAAATGGCTGCTGGAATACGGCTCGCTCGACAATCTGGTGGCGCATGCTATAGAGATTAAAGGCGTGGTCGGCGAGAACCTGCGCCAGTCGCTTGACTGGCTGCCGCAGGGCCGCGCGCTCGTCACGATTAAAAAAGACTGCGATTTGGCGGAGTACATTGAAGGCCTGCCTGCTATGGATTCAATAGCCATTGGCGCGCAAAAGCAGGAGGCTCTGGCTACTTTTTATACCAAATATGGCTTTAAAGGGCTGGTCAGGGCGCTTGAGGGCGCGGTGCCCGTCGCCAGGGCTGAAAAGCCTGAGGGCACATCGCCCCCCGGCTTGTTTGACGAACCACAAGCCGCCCCCATAATCCCCTTGCAGGCCAGCAATTTGGTGTGTGACACGATTTTTACCTGGGACGCGTTTGAAAGCTGGCTGGCAAAGTTGATGGCGGCCGAGGTGGTGGCACTAGATACTGAAACCACTTCACTTGATGAGATGCGCGCCGAAATTGTCGGCATCAGTTTTAGCGTGAAGCCGGGTGAAGCAGCGTACATTCCACTCACGCACGATTACCCCGATGCGCCCGCGCAATTGCCACGTGGCGAAGTGCTGGCCCGGCTCAAGCCCTGGCTTGAAGACCCGGCCAAACACAAGCTCGGCCAGCACATCAAGTACGACCGCCACGTATTTGCCAACCACGGCATTGAGGTGCAAGGCTACGCGCACGACACCATGCTGCAAAGCTACGTGCTGGAAGTAAATGAAAAGCACTCTCTGACCAGCCTGGCCCAGCGGCATTTGCAGCGTGGCGGCATTGCGTATGAAGACCTGTGCGGCAAGGGCGTGCACCAAATCAAGTTCAACCAGGTTGACGTGGCCAAAGCCGCAGCCTACTCGTGTGAAGACGCCGACCAAACGCTGTGTGTTCACCACGTGCTGTGGCCGCGATTGCAGGCCAACGACAAACTGCGCTTTATTTACGATCTTGAAATCAAAAGCAGCGAAAGTCTTTATCG
>JANPDQ010000029.1:0-1550 GCA_031431575.1 Polaromonas sp. | reverse complement strand
CCTTGATTTTTGGGCGTAATCCACTTCAGTGCCGCGTCAGGCAGCTCGTCAAAAAACCGACTTTTCAGGTTGTAGCGGGTCTGGCCATGCAGCATGCGGGTTTGCGAATGGCTCAGGTACAGACGCTTGCGGGCACGTGTGATGGCCACATACATCAGGCGGCGTTCTTCTTCAATGCCGCCCGTCTCCGTCAATGAGTTTTCATGCGGGAAGATGCCGTCTTCAAGACCGGTAATGAAGACGCAGTCAAACTCCAGCCCCTTGGATGAATGCACTGTCATGAGCTGCACCGCATCTTGGCCCGCCTTGGCCTGGTTGTCGCCCGATTCGAGTGCGGCATGGGTGAGGAAGGCGACTAACGGACTAAGCGTTTCGCCTGTTTCAAAATCGGGCGCTAAAAATTCCGGCATAGGGTTCTCAAGCGCATTGGCATCCAAGCCTTGGCTGGCTGGACTTTGGGTTAGCCCCGCACCCAACTCATCCACAGGCAGCGCCACTGCGTCCCGCCCAAAGCCTTCTTGGCCCACAAATGATTCAGCAGCATTCACCAGTTCAGCCAAATTCTCCAGTCTGTCCTGGCCTTCCCTGTCCAGCTTGTAATGCTCTTCCAGGCCACTGTGCTGCAACACCAGCTCAATGATTTCGCGCAGCGTACTGCCCGTGGTTTGCTCGCGCATCACGTCAATTTTGGCAACAAACGCGCCTATATTGGTACCCGCCTTGCCGCCCACAGCGCTCACTGCGTCATGCAAGGAGCAGCCCGAGGTTTTTGCTATGTCCTGCAGCTGCTCAAGGCTGCGCGCGCCAATGCCGCGTGGCGGAAAGTTCACCACCCGCATAAAGCTGGTGTCGTCGTTCGGGTTCTCCAGCAGGCGAAGATAAGCCAGCGCGTGTTTGATCTCGGCACGTTCAAAAAACCGCAAGCCGCCGTACACGCGGTACGGCAAACCAGCATTAAACAGCGCCGTTTCCATCACCCTGCTTTGTGCGTTGCTGCGGTACAGCAGCGCGATTTCTTTGCGCTGGGTGCCGTCACGTACGAGCTGTTTGACCTCGTCAACAAACCATTGCGCCTCGGCGAAGTCACTCGGTGACTCATGTACCCGCACCGGCTCGCCCGGCCCAGCCTCGGTGCGCAGGTTTTTACCCAGGCGCTTGGTGTTGTGGCCAATCAGCGCGTTGGCTGAATCGAGAATGTTGCCGAAGCTGCGGTAGTTGCGCTCGAGTTTGATTTGATGGGTGACGGCAAATTCGCGAACAAAATCGGCCATGTTGCCAACCCGCGCGCCCCGGAAGGCATAGATACTCTGATCGTCGTCACCCACCGCAATCACCGAGCCGCCTTGCATCGTGGGGGCATCGCCCTCAGCACCCTGCCCGGCCAGCATTTTGATCCACGCGTATTGCAACTTGTTGGTGTCTTGAAACTCGTCAATCAAAATATGCCGAAAACGCCGCTGGTAGTGCTCCCGTATCGGTGCGTTGTCACGCAAAAGCTCGTAGCTGCGCAGCATCAGCTCGCCAAAGTCCACCACGCCTTCGCGCTGGCA
>JANPDQ010000028.1:0-20240 GCA_031431575.1 Polaromonas sp. | reverse complement strand
AGTTTCAAGACCTCAAAGCAGCCCCACTTAGCGCCTCAGACCAGAGCCCTTTTTACACCTCCCATGACCCTTCGGATTTACAACACGCTGAGCCGGCGTGTGGAGCCATTTTTGCCATTGATTGAGGGCCAAGTGCGGATGTACGTGTGCGGCATCACGGTTTACGACTTGTGCCACATTGGTCATGGCCGTGCTAATGTTGCCTTTGACTATATTCAGCGGTGGCTGCGCAGCAGTGGCTACGCGGTCACATTTGTACGCAACATCACCGACATTGACGACAGGATCATTGCCCGGGCCGTTAAGAACGGCGAGACCATCAAGGCGCTGACAGATCGCATGGTCATTGAAATGTATCGCGACTTTGACGCGCTGGGCATTGCCCGGCCCGACCACGATCCACGCGCCACCGACTATGTGCCGCAGATGTTGAACATCACCGAAAAGCTGGTTGGCAATGGCCTGGCTTACCAAGCCAGCAACGGCGACGTGAACTTTGCGGTGCGCAAATTTCTCGGTTACGGCAAGCTGTCTGGCAAGTCGCTGGACGAGCTGCAGGCGGGTGAGCGAGTGGCTGTAGATGATGGCAAGGGTGACCCGCTGGACTTTGTACTGTGGAAATCCGCCAAATCCACCGAGCCAGATGATGCCAAGTGGGGCAGCGCCTACGGCCCCGGTCGGCCCGGGTGGCATATTGAATGCTCAGCCATGGCCTGCGCGTTGCTGGGGGAGAGCTTTGACATTCACGGTGGCGGCGCTGATTTACAGTTCCCGCACCATGAGAACGAAATTGCGCAAAGTGAAGGCGCTTTTGGCAGGCCCATGGCCAAGTACTGGATGCACAACGGCTTTGTCAACATCGACAACGAAAAAATGTCTAAAAGCCTGGACAATTTTTTCACCATTCGTGACGTGCTCAAGCAATACGATGCCGAGACGATTCGGTTTTTTCTGGTCCGAGCGCATTACCGGGGCGGATTGAACTACAGCGACGTACACCTAGACGACGCGCGCAGCGCATTAAGGCGCTTGTACACGGCGCTATCTCTGGTCATGCCGATGGATGCAGTTATTGATTGGGCCGATCCCTACGCGGCAAGGTTCAAAGCGGCAATGGATGAGGACTTTTCCACGCCCGAAGCCGTCGCCGTGCTGTTTGATCTTGCCACCGAAGTCAACAAAAGCCGTTTGCCAAGCCAGGCTGGATTGCTCAAGGGCTTGGGCGCTTGCCTGGGTTTGCTGCAAGGCGATGTAGCTGCATACCTTCAGGCAGGCTCGGTATTGGACGACGCAAGTATTCAAGCATTGATTGCCGATCGCGCGGCGGCCAAGCTGGCTAAGAACTTTACTGAGGCGGATCGAATCAGGCAGTCATTACTGGCGCAAGGCATTGAGCTCAAAGACTCTGCACAGGGCACGGTCTGGGTGGCAAAAATATGATTTTTTTAAGCATTTCAGGCCTGTTGCGCAACGAATACAGGCGCAAGAAGCTATGAAAAATATAGCAAATTCGGATGTGGTCGTCAGCTCTGTGCCTGATTATTGGGTTGACGCCTGCAAACATCTGGTCAAAAAAGACCGCGTCATGAAGCGCCTGATTCCGCAGTTCCCTGACACCACACTGCAAACGCGGGGCGATGCTTTCAGCACATTGGCGCGCAGCATTGTGGGCCAGCAAATATCGGTGAAAGCCGCGCAAACGGTATGGCATCGGTTTGATGCGCTTCCAAAGAAGATGACGCCTGAGAATGTCTTGAAGCTCAAGGTTGACGATATGCGCGCTGCGGGCTTAAGTGCCCGCAAAGTTGAATATTTGGTGGACTTGTCGATCCATTTTGATGCCGGTACTGTCAGCGTCAAAAACTGGCAAGCCATGGACGACGACGCCGTCATTGCCGAGCTGGTGGCTATTCGTGGCATTGGCCGCTGGACGGCTGAAATGTTTTTGATGTTCTACCTGCGCCGACCCAACGTGCTGCCGTTGGACGACGTAGGGCTGATCAACGGGATCAGTAAAAACTATTTTTCAGGCGAATCTGTAAGCCGCAGCGATGCGCGTGAAGTCGCCGCTGCCTGGGCGCCGTACTGCAGCGTTGCAACTTGGTATATTTGGCGCTCGCTTGACACAATTCCAGTCCTGAAAGACTGACAAAGGAAAAGCTGAATGGCTAAAAAAACCTTCCTCGACTTTGAGCAACCGATTGCCGACCTCGAGGGGAAAATTGAAGAGCTGCGCTATGTGCAAACCGAGTCTGCGGTAGATATTTCGGAAGAAATTGACCAGCTCGCCAAAAAAAGCCAGCAGCTCACCAAAGACATTTACAGCGATTTGACCCCCTGGCAAATCACAAAAATTGCCCGCCATGCCGAGCGCCCGTATACGCTGGACTACGTGCGTGAAATATTCACTGACTTTGTAGAACTCCACGGCGATCGGCATTTTGCCGATGACCTGTCCATCGTCGGCGGCCTGGCGCGTTTCAACGGCACCGCCTGCATGGTGCTCGGCCACCAAAAAGGCCGCGACACCAAAGAGCGCGGCTTGCGCAACTTTGGCATGAGCAAGCCCGAGGGCTACCGCAAGGCGCTGCGCCTGATGAAGACCGCCGAAAAGTTTGGCCTGCCCGTTTTCACATTTGTGGATACGCCCGGCGCGTATCCCGGTATCGAGGCGGAAGAGCGCGGACAGTCAGAAGCCATTGGCCGCAATATTTTTGAAATGGCGCAGCTTGAGGTGCCGATCATTACCACCATCATCGGTGAAGGCGGCTCTGGCGGTGCGCTAGCCATCTCGGTAGCTGACCAGGTGGTGATGCTGCAATATTCCATCTATTCGGTCATCAGCCCCGAAGGCTGCGCGTCCATTTTGTGGAAGACATCTGACAAAGCCGAAATAGCCGCCGAAGCGCTGGGCATCACCGCTCACCGCCTGAAAGCGCTCGGCGTGATCGACAAAATCGTCAACGAGCCGGTCGGTGGTGCGCACCGTGACCACAAGCAGATGGCGGCATTTTTAAAACGCGCCTTGAACGATGCTTTCAGGCAGGTCAGCGACCTGAAGGTCAAAGAGCTGCTGGACAGGCGCTACGAGCGCTTGCAGAGTTATGGGCGGTTTACGGACACTAAAGCGGATAACAAGTAGGTGCAATGTGATCGAAAAAGTTGTTTTTAAAACCACGCTAAAAGATCAACCGAGCGACTTGGCTTTTTGGCTTTCTCGCTCAGTTCAAGAACGCTTTGCGGCTCTTGAATTTTTACGTCAGCAATATGTCTCAACCTTACCCATTGCTCAACAAAGACTTCAAAGAGTTTGTTCAGTTTCTCAACGCCAACGCGGTTGAATATCTGGTTGTTGGTGGTTATGCGCTGATGGCGCATGGACATCCGCGTTATACAGGCGACATCGATTTCTGGGTTGATCCTACGCGACTAAATATCGCCAATTTATTGTTGGCTCTCAAACAGTTTGGTTTTGCGTCGGTCGATTTGAAAGAAGAAGATTTTTTGGTTGAGCAGGCCGTTATTCAGCTAGGGTTCCCGCCCGCAAGAATTGACCTTATGGTCGCGGTGAGCGGCGTTGAATTTACCAGTGCATACCAGGGGCGTCTTGAGGTTGATTTGGACGGTACGCGAATCAACGTCATCAATCGTGTCGACTTCATCCGCAACAAGCTGGCTACTGGTCGGGCTAAAGATTTCGTTGACCTGAAGGAACTTGGGGTTGACATTGAGCAGTCGGACAACCTTAAGTGACTTACGCCGTTGCCTACAGCGGCGGCGCAGACTCCACCGCTTTGCTTTTGATGCTAGCCCGCCAGCACCCAGGCCAGTTGCAGGCGATTCATATACACCACGGTTTGCAGCCAGCGGCCGATGATTTTGCGGCGCACTGTGCGGCGTTTTGCGCAGCTCTTGGCGTACCCCTGCACGTGGTGCACGTGAATGCAAAAGCCCAAACTGGGCAAAGCCCAGAAGATGCGGCCCGCAGGGCGCGTTATTCGGCAATTTCAGGCAAGGTTTTAGAGTTAAATATGGCTCTAGCCAAACAAAATAGGGCGCAAGCAGCTATTAAAAAAGTAGCTATTGCTCAGCACGCAGATGACCAAATTGAAACGCTGTTGCTGGCACTGAGTCGTGGGGCAGGGCTACCGGGTCTGTCTGCCATGCCTGCAAGCTGGCAGCGTGATGGTGTTGAATTTGTTCGTCCGCTGCTGGGCATGACCTCACTTGAAATCCGCGCATATTTGGCAGGCCAAGGCTTGTCAGCGCGGCATCCCGGCAGCCCCAACATCGGCCAGGGCTGGGTTGAAGACCCAACGAACATCGACACACAGTTCACCCGCAACCGCATTCGTCATGAGCTGATTCCCGCGCTTGAAAAAGCCTTTCCCCAGTTCAGGCAGACCTTTGCTCGGTCAGCAGCACATGCGGCTGTAGCGCAATCATTATTGGTTCAAGTAGCTGTTGAAGACATGGCAAAAACCGGTAACCCGCCGCGAATTGCTGCTTTGCAGGGCTTGAGCCCAGAGCGCCAGGCAAATGGTTTGCGCCATTGGCTAAAAAGCACGCACCAAGTCAGCCCCAGCGCCGCGCAACTGGTCGAGCTGCAAAGCCAGATTGCCAATTGCACCGACCGAGGCAAACAACTGCACATCAAAGTCGCAAACGGCTACGTTGAGCGCAGTGGTGAAGTGCTTGCGTATTTACCCTAAGCAGCACTCAGGGTCTCGTTATAATTTAGGGCTTTGCCAAACACGGCAAAGTCTTTTCATTCAAACAAAAAAATGGCTCTAATCGTTCATAAATACGGCGGCACTTCGATGGGTTCAACCGAACGCATCAAGAACGTCGCCAAGCGCGTGGCCAAGTGGGCACGTGCCGGCCACCAGATGGTGGTGGTGCCCAGCGCCATGTCAGGCGAGACCAATCGTTTGCTGGGCCTGGCCAAAGAGCTGTCGCTTGCGAACCCGGGTGACACACACAGCCGTGAGCTGGACGCGCTGGCCGCTACTGGTGAGCAAGCGTCCAGCGCGCTGCTGGCCATTGCGCTGCAGGCCGAGGGCATGCAGTCCGTTAGTTACGCGGGCTGGCAAGTCGCTATCAAAACCAACAGCGCGCACACCAAAGCGCGCATTGAGTCGATTGACGACAAAAAAGTTCGCGCTGACCTGCAAGCTGGCAAGGTTGTCATCATCACCGGCTTTCAGGGCGTGGACGGCGGTGGCAACATCACCACGCTTGGGCGTGGGGGGTCTGACACATCTGCCGTAGCGATAGCCGCGGCGCTCAAGGCGCATGAATGCCTGATTTACACCGACGTTGACGGTGTGTACACCACTGACCCACGTGTGGTGCCCGAGGCGCGGCGTTTGACCACGGTGAGCTTTGAAGAGATGCTGGAAATGGCGTCGATGGGCTCTAAGGTTTTGCAGATCCGCTCGGTCGAGTTTGCGGGCAAATACAAAGTGCCACTGCGGGTGCTGTCGAGCTTTACCGCCTGGGATATTGACATCAACGAAGAGGCCAAATCTGGCACGCTCATCAGTTTTGAGGAAGACGAAAAAATGGAACAAGCCATCGTGTCGGGCATCGCATTTAACCGCGACGAAGCCAAAATTTCAGTGCTAGGCGTGCCTGATACCCCAGGCATTGCCTACCAAATTTTGGGGGCTGTGGCTGAGGCGAACATTGAAGTTGACGTGATCATTCAAAACATCAGCAAAGACGGCAAAACCGACTTCAGCTTTACCGTGCACCGCAATGATTTTGCCAAGGCGATGGACTTGCTCAAGGTCAAAGTGCTGCCTGCGTTGAATGCCGCCGAAGTGATTGGCGACGCCAAAATCTGCAAGGTCAGCATTGTGGGCATTGGCATGCGCAGCCACGTTGGCATTGCCAGCAAAATGTTCAAAGTGCTGAGCGAAGAGGGTATCAACATCCAGATGATTTCGACCAGCGAGATCAAAACCTCTGTAGTGATTGACGAAAAGTACATGGAACTCGCCGTACGCGCTCTGCACAAGGCATTTGACTTGGACCAAGCCGCCGCTTGACGCCGAGGTTCAAGCCTGTTGTGAGATAATTCAGTTAGCTGGAATCGTGACCGAGTGGCCGAAGGTGCTCCCCTGCTAAGGGAGTATGGGGTGTAGAGCCTCATCGAGAGTTCGAATCTCTCCGATTCCGCCAGCTACAACAACCGAAAAGCCCCAAGATGAAAGTCTCGGGGCTTTTTTTACGCCTGCGCCGCTG
The DNA here is from genome assembly GCA_031431575.1 of Polaromonas sp. GTDB lineage: Bacteria > Pseudomonadota > Gammaproteobacteria > Burkholderiales > Burkholderiaceae_C > Polaromonas. The sequence goes on along the minus strand of JANPDQ010000028.1, from coordinate 13,991 downwards.
GTCAGTACGGGCAAGTGCGGTCAGTGCGTTCAGTGGAGCAAAGTCACGCGCCGCCATGTGGTGTCTGCCAGCAGAACGCAGGCTGTACCCGGTGCGCTTGGCATCAGCGTGATGCGCTCAATACGCGCAGGCAGTGCAATCACGTCTGCCAGTTCTTTGAACTTGCCGGCGGGCCCGTTGCCCTCCCAGCGCAGGGCGTGCAACGCTTTCAGGCTCATGTCGGGCACGATGACCGTTGGCCGCTGGCCAGACTTTTGCAACACCACAGACAACTGCTGCTCTGGCGCTCCCATCAAGTGGTTGGACGTGTCCATGGCTTTGGCATAGGGCACCAGCAGTGGCGGGCGGTAGTGGTACAGCGTGAGTTCACCGCCGATGTGCGGCGTGATGACCGCAGCCACATCAAGCTTGCCGTCGCCGTCAAAGTCTGCAACGCCGACTGGGTTCAGCCACCGAAAGGTAGACCCTGCGGACGGGCTGCGGGCCAACTCCACCAGAGTTTGCGCGTCCCCTGAGCCTGAAAGGCCGAGCACGGTGACGCTGGCTCCGCGAAGTGCGTCCGCTTCAATCACGATGATTTCATCACGCCCATCCCGGTCCAGGTCTACCAGCCGCACCAGCAGGTCTTCAAAAACACGGTTAATCGGCAGGCGATAAATGACTTCAACTGGTGGGCTTGTGCTGGCCGCACTGCGGGCCAAAAGCACATGCAAACTGCCCGCGTGAAAGCGTGAGCCCAACGCTGTGTGTGGGTAGCGCGAAGTGGGTGAGCCCAGCCAAGCCCAGGCAATGTCGCGCTGGCCCTGCGCAGCTTTGCTGCCCGCCAGCCGCTGCGCAGCGGCCGGAGGCGGCTCCGCCTGCGCCGCCAGGGTTGTTCCGCAATTAGGCGTAGCCAAATCGACCATCAAACCCATCGCGGTGCTGACAGCGGGCAGGGTTGCCAGAGCCATAAGCAAAGCTGAAGCGCGGAATTTGCGGAGTTGGTTGAAGTGGGACGTTATTTTTAACTGAAATGGCGACATACTTTTCAGTCGCTGCCAGCCACAAGTTCTTACGATTTTCAGTGTAAAAACACCAAAATATCAATCAAATAGGTCTGTAGCGCAATAGATACAGGCGCAAATAGCTATGTAAATAATAGCGTGTACACGGATCTGGCTTGCCAACGATCAGAGCCGGAACGTTTGCACGATACGGCTGAACAGCGCCACACCGGTAGCTTATTCCACACCTAAAAATGCAGTCAGTGCGGCCGTGGGCAGCGCGCCAGAGTTGGTTACCACCTTGCCGGTGCGTGCATCTTTTGCAACGATATATGGCACCGAGGTTGCCCCCAGGCTGTTGAACAGCTGCGTGTTCGTTTTGATGGCCGCCTCGGTTTCGGGCGACATGCTGCTTGAAGCAGACATGCCGCTGCCGCCGCCTAGCAGCGCGTTTTCGTGGGCGGTCATGGCCTCCACCGGGTTTGCGCTTGAGAGCAGCGCTGCGCCCTGGGGCGTGCTTTTTGCGTTCATGAGCGATACCGGAATCCACACGAACTTCACCTTCTTCTGCAGTGGAATCGATGCGTTCCAAAGCGCGCCGCAGTGGGGGCACTGCGGGTCAAACATCACGTACACAGTTTGCGCGCTCATCATGGCGCCAGCCGTAAAGCCCTTGCCTTGTTTGGCAATTGCGTCGTAAGAATCTGCGGGGGCGATGGCAGTTGCGGCTGCGGGTGCAGAAGTAGCGTCCTGCTTTGAGCAAGCAGCCAGGCCCATGAACAACGCTATGGCCAATGCTGCAAATACAAATGAGGAGCGGTTGATTTGGGTGTGAATTGGCTTGGTCATGGTGATAGTGATGGTGTCGATAGCGGTATCGGTGTTGGTGTCGGAGTAGGGACCAAAAAAAGGCCTTCAATGAGGCCTTTTATTCTGACAGCATTCACACGGCACTGCTCGCACCAGCGAACAGCTGGGGGCAAATTACGCTGCTTTTGCGGCGCGGCGCTGAGCAAAAGCTGAAGCGCGCTTTACCTTTGCCGTTACCACGTTGTCGCCAGCGACTTTTGCGGCCAAAGCGGCTGATTTTTCTTCCAGTTTGGCAGCGAAAGTGCTCAGTACCACTGCGCCGGGCTTGGTGACTTGGGCCAAAGTATTCAGCGTGGTCATGCCGGTTTTAACTTCAAACGCGCTGGCGTTGGCGGCTACGCGCTCTACACCGGCTTCTGCCAGCTTGACCAACTGCGTCACCACAATTTGTGCGCCTTTGGCAGTTTGCGTCAAGCCTTTGACGTAATAGCCGCTGAAGACTGCTCGCGCATTTGCTGCGTTTTTGGCAACTTCACTGGTCAACTCTGTGCGGGACTGCTTCAGTGCTGCGTTAAAGCGCTGCTCTAGCGCCGTGACCACGCGCTCGCCGCCAGCCTGGTAGGCATCAATAACGTTTTTAGCAGTGTTGCCATAAGACTCGATCAAATCGGTGGCGACGGTGGAGAGGTTTTTTGCAGTCATGTTGAATCCTTCGGTGTTGGGCTGTTAAATGAATATCGGGATAGGTGAACTATCCGCCATTTGCTCCTCCCAAGCTAGGCAGCACGACCTAATGGGCTAGAGCGGCGCGTCCAGTTCAAGCCAGCTCGCAACCTGCTGGCACACCCAGTTTGCGTCGTCATGCGGCAGGTCGTGCCCGGCCCAAGGGTGCTGTTGATGCGTAACTTTCCAGCTACTGGCAAGGCGCTGCGAGCAGACCGGGTTGACCAATGCATCTGCGCCACTCGAAAGCACCAGCACAGGGCACAGTGGCGCAGTCGGTGGAACGCGGTAGCGCGACGCAGCCAGCAGTTGGCGAGCCAGGTTGGCGGTAGTAACTGGCGCGGTAGAGCGAATTTGAAGCCACTTTTTTTGATCGCTATCGCGGGTGTCAACTCGGTTGCACGTCAATCGGAAAATTGTGCGCTCGGCAAAGCTGGCGTTGTTCCAGTGCAGCGCCATCGCGGCAAGCGCTGGCCAGTTTTGGGGCCGTAGGCGCTCTGCTGCATTGCTAAGCGGCTGCATGCTGGTGTTGATAAGCACGAGCCGCGCGACCTCTTGCGGATACTGCGCCGCCCATTCGGTAGCGACCATTGCCCCGAGCGACATGGCTAGCACTTGGTGCGGCGGCTGAACACCAGCGTCAGCCAATTGTTTGCGTACAAACTCGACCATCGCACCCACCGAAGTTGGGCTGCGCTGCGCGTTGAACACGCCGTTGCCAGCCAGGTCTTGCAGCGTGATATTTTCTGCCCGCACAGTTTGCGCAAACACTGCTGAAAACTCGCCCCAATGCCGCGCCTCTCGCGCCAGCCCACGAAGAAAAACCCAATGCGTCATGCGCGCCTTGGCCGCCAAAAACTGCTCGCCTGCTGCGTCAGGTCAACCCGGCGCTCACCCACTGGCAACCACTGCGGTGCGGAGTAAGCTGCGCGCGCTAAAAAATCCAGCAAGTCGGCGTGGCGGCGCAGCACCCGCTTGATGCGGTGCGCCTTGATGGGGTTGAAAATGCCGTGGCGGGAAAATATCTGGCGCGGGTTTTTGCGAATCCACAGCCATGAGCCCAGCTCAAGCGTCATGGGTAAAAAAATATTGTTTGTGGGCGTGTTGTCGTATGCGTGGTCCCATAAATCCCCGTGCAGCAGGTATTGCTTGCTTTGCGGCTCAAAGCTGTAGTCGTGGTGCGGCATTGCGCTTTCTAAAATATTTTTCAGTGCAAACATCTCTGGCAAATGTGCCATCCAGCGCCGTGTCTTTGCATACGGAAACCAGATGCTGTCGCCAAAACCATAACCAGAATGGCAGTCCAGCGCAAGGCTGAAAGGGCGCGTGGCCAGCTGCTCACCCACCACCTTCAGCAGCGCCGCGCTTTCCATTTGCATGGGCGCACCGGGCTTGCCGCAATACCACGGCAGCAGCGGGCTGATGGTTTGCCCACCCGCAAGAAAAGGCACAGGGCTTTCTGCACGCTGCGGCGCATTGCGCATCAAGTCCACGCCGTGCGGGTTGGCACGTTTGTGCGCCCACATGCCGCCGGGGTTAACGATGGGCATGAACACCAGGCGAATCTTTTCAAGCTGCTTGAACAGCAGCTCATCCCATGGCAGCCGGTTCACCAGCGAGCGCATGTAGTGCAAGATAACCTGCGAGCCAATGCGCTCAAGCCCATGAATGCCGCCGAAAAATCCCACCGCTGGCGCACCCGGGTCAGTGCTGCCAATGCTTGCCGTCAGCACCGGGAAAGACACCACGCCAGCTTGCACCTCGCAAGCGGTTTGAATATCAAAGTAGCTGCTGCCCGCCAGCAAAATTTCTTTGAGTTCTTCGTGTTCATCAAACGTGCTGAAGGTGTCGATGTTTGGCGCGAGGGTAGCGAAATCCATTGCTATATGCTGGCACATTCGTTTGACAAGTAACTACGTGTCGCGGTGAAAAACGCGAAATTGCCTAAAAAATTAGCAATAGCGCCACAGTTGGCTTGGGGTTGGTCGTGTGCGGCAGGATATATGCGTTTGGTTTCTCACTCTGGTTCACACATAGCCATTCGACGTGGTGGCTGAATACGCTTCAACTAATAAGCAAAAACGGATAGTCGCTTGTATCTTTCGAGGGTCTGCTGTCGACGACATTGGAGTTGTAGCCTAAGGCTAACTCGACACCCCGAAGCAGTCATCGCTCAAAGGCTAGCCTACCCTTTAGACACTTAGCCAGCTATCGAACCGGCTCTGTTGCAAGCGCCACTGCTACTCTGCGATATCGTCAAATATGCTTCTGCTCCCTTCAGGGGTAACCACCGTCGCATCCTTGGCCGCAATGTCGTGTGACGCGTCCTCTGGATCGTCCTTCACGCTCTGCTCCCGCAGCTCGATCCACGACCGGGCTCGCGCCCGCTGCCGACTGACTACGTTTTGGATGCGGCGACTGGCTGGGAAATGTTCGGCGATGCCCGTCAGGGATTGGAGAAATCGCCTCATGTGCCATTCCGCACCTGCATCATCTTCTTGATACTCAGCCTCCAAGGATCCTCGAAGCGCTTCAATTTGGGGTATGAGTGTCGTCCTCATACCATGCGCGAGCCGCGAAGATTCAGACGGTGTCATAAGCGCACGAAAGGCCGTGTCGACGAGGATGCGAGGATCACCTCCCTCCAGAGCGCGATCTATCGCCAACGACACCAATGACTGTCGAATGTCATCTGGCAAAATGCCATAGTCAAACATGCGGATCGCGAGATCGACGTCCTCGGAAAATTCTAGGTAAACGCTGGGGCGGTCAATGCCTTCGATCATACTGGGGTCTGCACTCAGGTAGGCTTCAACAAACTCCTTCGAACAACGGTCCGCGAGGAAGCGCCTAATCTGCCGCCGAGCATCCCATATCGACAAATGGTCGCTCTTGTATGCGCTGCTGCTTTGGAAGCTCTGAATTCGTTCACTTATTGGCCCAAACAGACCTCGGGGCAGGACGATTGCACCCTCGATCCGCACATCCCCGCAGGTTACTTCACGCAGTAGTTTGTCGACGTCGGCTCCCCGCACGTATATGCCCAACAGTTCTGGGTTCTTACGCAGGATGGCCGCGTAAGCATCGCCTATTGTCGGGTGCTTGAACGACCAGAAGGCCTCTGCGTTGACCGTTGAATGCAGTAAAAAGCTGCCATTGAGAACATCGAGCGCCGCCGTGCAGCCACCAAGGTCGCTGCCATGTCGCTGAAGCGCCTCCAATTCTGCTGGGGCTAGCTCAACTGGACTCAGAAGCCTCGATCGACGCATGTAGACCAAGGCAAGCGCCGCCTTGCAGGGGGCATCTAGTTTCTCGCAAACATCGATCAGAAAGCTTTCACGCTGCTCGACGAAACGGTCCAGCGATGAGGCAGATAAATAGAGGCTCCCGATAAGCTTCGGTTCCGAGAGTCGCCGGGCGATCTCGGGAATGAAGCGACGATGACGCGCCACGGCCGGCAGTAAAGGTTCTATCATTTTGCGGAAATCGCGGGGTTGCCTTCCTAGTTTGAGATGGTTGTAGAGAATCTGTGCACGTTCTATGGCTGTGAGGTCATGCACATCGACGACGGTCTGACTCTCCTGAAACAAGGGAAACGAACCCTCCTTGAGTTTGTGCCGTGCTTGCTTATAAATGTAGTCGCGCGAGGTGATAACGATCTTCGAACCACGGCTGACCATCGCCTTCATCTCCGGAAGCACGTGATTCCAGCCCGAGACCAACTCACTCTCATGCTGGGTCACACCGAATGCGTCATCGACCCAGAAGAATTGGGATTTCTCCTGCAGATTCCAGCGCTCAACCATTTCCTTCGCACTGGACGCCTTGACCACACGTGCGCCCCACTTGTCAGCAGAGGCCATAGCCAGTAGCGAGGCCACGGTCGTCTTTCCGGCTGCAGGCTCGCCGATTAGCAAAACAAACCCATGCGCATCCAGTGCCCTCGCCGCACGCCGGTATGACTCAGTCATGACCACCTTTGCCAGATCGTCGCGCATGGACTCAAGCACTGCGGCAGCTTGCTCGTAAGCACGCTCGTCGAGGATCTGACTTAGGTCACCCAACCCATAGACCCGAGGAACCATAGAGCGCAAGTTCTTGCTCTCGCGGATCTGCCGCTCGATCCACTGGCCATGGAAGATTCGCAACTGAGTGACCCCCGCCGCGTGGAGTTGTTCGGTGATCCGTTCGTTAGCAACGCCCGAGATGCCGGCGTTTGTCATGAGGACGAAGACGTCACACAGTCCCTGCTTGACGAGCCGCTTCACCTTGTCCATTTCATCGGATAGGTCGGACACTCGCAACACTTTGCCCGGCTGGTTGGTGAACTTGCACTGGACGACGAATTGGCCAGTAAGCGCTTCTGCACCGTCAGATTTCCAGGAGCCACAGAACGCTCCGTCCCGGCCACCGTCATGGACGTCGAGAAACGATTCAACCGTTTGTCCCAGGTTCTCCCGCAAGATCGAGTGGCAGAGTTGCTGGAAACTGTGCCATCCAAGCGCGTGGAGATTGAACGTCAGATCGGCCATTCAATGCCCACCTGGCAACTCCAATGCATCAATGCGTTCGAGCCAAGAAATGACCAGCTTCCCCTGCATACGATCGAACTCCTTACGACTCTTTTACTCATGCTTGACTGTTGATTTTCATGCAAAGTTGATTCCCCATTTCTTATCCAAAGTTGGCCCAACTAATTGCAGTTTAAAGCCCTGCTCAAGAGGCTGTGGATAAGTTTAAGGAAGTTGAAGGTTCTATTGACGTTTCTCCTTTGTTGGTTGCGGATGCCTTGTGGGAATGAATGAAACTATTTAGGATGGAGCGCCGAGAGACCCTAGTACGACGCTAAACCGCTGCGACTGCTGACTTACGATAAGTACATGTTGCCGATAGTCAAGTTCCTGGGCTCTAAGCGTCCCCCACAGATTTATTGAGACTGTTGAACAGTAGCTGCCGACCGGAGAGGTTTTGAATACAACTCCCGACAGCGGCCGTTCGTCAAGGTCTACTTCTGGCCCAAAGCCGACAAGCTTTAGTTCCGGTCAAGGTCCGCTTTCACGCGGATGTTCGGCAACGTGACAACAATATCTTCTTATGGGTAAGAAAATCGCCCCGCAATTTAAGTGGCATTGTCAGGTCGGTCTTGCTGCTGGCGTGACAGCAACGGCCTGTCGGCCGTTTAAGTGCAATCTAGGGAAAGATCAGGCCAAAGTCAGGATTGCGCTGGCGTTTTGTGAGCGCCCGGCACCGAAGATACAAAACGGACAGCGATGCTGGAGGTGTTCGGCAGAAAAATTTGCGTGCTCGTAGCCATTAATTTTGCTAACAGTTAACATTAGATATTATTTTACGGAGCCAATGCCATGCCCACCAGTGTCGCCCTAAGTCCCTACTTCGAGTCATTCGTCAAAGAGCAAGTCAGCACTGGGCGTTTTAATAACGTCAGCGAGGTGGTGCGCGCGGGTCTTCGATTGCTTGAAGATCAGGAGCAGTCGCAGGCGGTAAAGTTGCGCGAGCTTCGTGCCGCTATTCAAGCAGGTGATGAAAGCGGCCCCGGTATTGATGCAGATAGAGTCTTCGACAGGTTGAAGACCAAGTACAAGGCTTTGGGTAAAGACGCTGCCAAGCGCCACGCTTGATGCGTCTTGAATTTTCGCCACTGGCGCAGATTGACTTAGAGACCATTGGCGATTACATCGCCGAAGACAGCCCGGCGAATGCGCTTCGTTTTGTCGAGGGTTTGCGAACGCAGTGCGAAAAGATATCCCGCGCACCTTCGGGTTACGTTGCCAGGCCGGAATTTGCAGATGGGCTGAGAAGTTGCGCTTATGGGCGCTACATCATCTTCTTTCGATTAACCACCGATGGTGTACGTATCGTACGTATTTTGCACAGTGCGATGGATGTGTACTCCATTAATCTGGATTGACTCTGATTCATAAATAAAAGCGGCCCTAGCGCAATAAATACGGGCGCAAGCAGCTATGAAATTCATAGTAATCACAAGCTGCTATCCGGCTCGGTTCGCAGACTTCAATCCGTCAGCCCAACCGCAACGTCGGGCATCGGGCAAGCCTCACAAGATAATATTGATCGCTCGCTTGCTCCATCCAAGCCCAGCCCAAGCCATTCAAATTGGCAAGTCACCTTGCCGCTTCGGTTATTCGGCTTTTGCTTCAAGCTTTGCCGTGCGCAGGCTCAGCACCATGGTGATGGTCAAAATGCCGACCACTGCGCCTAGCGACGCCCACACCGGAATTTTGTAGATGTCGATCAGGCAGATCTTCGTGCCAATGAACACCAAAATAATGGCCAGGCCGTAGTTGAGCAGGTGAAACTTGTTGGCCACTGCCGCCAGTAAAAAGTACATTGCTCTCAGACCCAGAACGGCAAAGACGTTGCTGGTTAACTCAATGAATGGGCACTGGTGATGGCGAAAATTGCGGGATGGAGTCCACAGCAAATATCACGTCGGTGAGCGCTATCAGGCAAATCACCATGAGCAGCGGCGCAGCTATTTTTTTGCTGTTTACAACTGTCCAAAAATTCTCGCCATCATATTTTTTGCTGACGGGCAGGATTTTGCGCCGCAGTCTGAGTGTGGGGTCGTTGCCCAGGTCTGGTTCTTTGCCAGCGGCCCACCACATCTTTAGGTCAGCAAGAGTGCGAAAAGCACTGAATACATACAAAATTCAATGGAACTCGGCCAGCAACCAGTCGCCCACCAAAATCAGGACGGTGCGCAAAGAAATGGCGCCGATGATGCCAATCATCAGCACCCGTTTCTGGAACTATGGCGGTTCTGCGAAGTAAGGAAAAATCAACAAAAATTGCATGAATACCTCGGACCATTTTTGAAGTGATTTTGATGAGCGTGCGGCATATCGCCATTGCGGGTCGTTGCAGCTTTCAAACCGACAAAATCTATTTAAACAATTCTTGGAATTCGTCCTAAAAATGCCAAATCACTTCGTAAAAACGGAACTGTCTATACGCTATTTCATGCTTTTAAAAAATTGGAAATCAAGACATCATCAGTCTTTATTTTCGCAATGGAGATCTAAATGAAAAAATTCCTACTGATGTTGTCAGTCGTCTTTGCTTTTGGTTTAACAACCGTTGCCATGGATGCCGAGGCAGCCAAGCGCATGGGCTCTGGCAAATCCATGGGCACGCAGCGCCAGGCCTCACCTGACAAGGCGCCCACACAAACGTCCGCTGCTGCGCCAGCAGCTGGTGCAGGTGCGGCCGCTGCGCCATCGCGGTCGTGGATGGCGCCGGTCGCGGGTTTGGCCGCTGGTCTTGGGTTGGCCGCGTTGGCATCGCATCTGGGTTTTGGTGACGAACTTGCTTCTATGCTGATGATGGGACTTTTGGCGGCCGCTGTGATGGTGGTCATTGGCTTGTTCATGCGCAGACGTGCTGCCGCTCAGCAAGGCGCGAATTCCAACACTGGCGGTATGCAGTATTCCAGCGTGGGCTCAGGCAGGCCAGGTGATACGCAGCAGACGCGGCCCGCTTACAAGACCGCTATGCCGGCTGCGACAGGTTCAATGATTGGGTCGGCAATCGGTTCTGGTAGTGGCGTTGGGGCAGGCGCTGGTGGTGCCGCCAGGGGCCAGATTCCTGCCGACTTTGATGTTGCAGGTTTCGAGCGCAATGCAAAAGTTAACTTCATTCGTTTGCAAGCGGCCAATGATGCGGGCGATCTAAACGACATCCGCCAGTTCACCACTCCTGAAATGTTTGCTGAATTGAAAATGGAGTTATCCGACCGCGGCGCAACGATGCAAAAGACAGACGTTGCAAGCGTTCACGCCAGCGTCGTCGCAGTTGAAGAGGAGGCTGAGCACTACTTTGTGAGCGTCCGATTCACAGGCTTTATCAAAACCGAAATAGGCGAGGCAGACGAGTCGTTCGACGAGATTTGGCACATGCGTAAATCACGCCAAGGCCAAAGTGGTTGGCTACTTTCTGGAATTCAGCAAACTGAATAATTGTTGAAAGCTCGCAGCGCCGCTTGAGTTATCCCACCCAATGGCTAATATTGACATCAGCATTGGGGAGAGGTCTAAGGCGCTGCTTCAACTTGGCACTTTAAAGTGGCAAGCGAATCACCACATCGGACGCCGGATACGCAGCGCAGGGCAATATGTACCCCTCGCGTCTTTCTTCTACGCTTAGCCCCGGCCATTGAATTTGATAAGTTACGTTGCCTTCAACAAGCTGGCAAATACACGTTCGGCAAGTGCCGTTGCGGCAGGAGCTGTCAATTACAAAACCTGCCAAGCCGCCGCCCGCAAGCTCGGCGGCTTGCAGCAGGGTTTGGTCGGCACGCGCCGCAAAGGTATGGCCGGTGGGTGCCACTGTTGCTAGGAACACCTGTGGGGGCGGCTTCAACTCGGATTGAGTCACCGAATCATCTCCAAGGATATCTCGCCGGCTATCTCGCCGCATTAGCCGCGGCTGCGCTCCAGCAGCACCAGCATCATCAGGCTGAGCAACAGCTGGTCCGCCTCACGTGCGCTCAATGGCTTGCCAGCCGGTGTCAGTTCGATGTCGAAGCGGCCTTCAAACAAGGCTGGCTTTTTTGTCAGCGTCATGACCAATTCGCCGTCAGGCCGGGTCACTTCATAAGCTGGCTGAAACAGGTAGCCCGACAAAAGACCGATCACTGGCAATTGCCCAAACAAGCTGTCGAAAAAGCGGGTCAACATGCTTTTTTCATTGATGTCAAAAGTGGGCAAATCATGGTCAACAACGTCAAACCTGGCCTTCCACAGAGAGCGCAAACCGCGCTGCTTGATGTAGCCTAGTGACGCGCCCTGGGCATCCGTAAAGTTGTAGCGCGCAGAGAAGTCGATCACCCGGTCAGCCTGAATTTGAAAGCGAACGTTGGTTTGCCGTTCATCTGAGTACACAGTTACAGCTTCTTTGAATTTAAAGAGTTTTTGCTTTACGTAGGCCACTGCGCTGCCACTGGCGTCGTGCACGTAAAACTGCGGGGCAAAGGCGAGGAGCTTGAAGGTCAGGCGAAGTGGAAAGGTGAGGGTGGTGTGCATGCGTAAATTGGTTAAAGTTCTGCAGCCCAATATAGCCGACCGACATGACTGCACTGCATTGCGCGACAATTGCAGGCTGTTTGACAATTTGCGAGCTATTTCTCAATGCCCAGCTACTCCGTACGTCCTGCCGCCCCCCGCGATGCAAAATCCATCGCTGAAATTCACGTTGCCACCTGGAAGGCGGCCTACCAAGGCTTGATCCCTGACGATTTTTTAAAAGCTATGACCGTTGAAAAACGCTTGGCGTATTGGCGTGAAGCTATCGAGTTCAGCGACCCACAAATTTTGGTTGCAGTCGATGCCGACAAGGTTGTTGGCTTTGTGGGTTTTGACCGCTCGCGCGATGCGGGCACCAAATCAACAGTCGGTGAAATTTGGGCACAGTACATATCGCCTGAACACTGGCGGCAAGGCGCAGGCCTGGCCCTGTGGGACGGCGCGCGAGACGGCCTGAAAGAAGAAGGCTGTACGCAAGTTACGCTGTGGGTATTGGTGGCCAACGAGCGTGCGCTGCAATTTTATGAGCAGGCGGCAGGATTCAAGCGTGAAATGCCTTCGCTGCGCACTACCGCTTTCGGCGCTATCAAGCTCGAAGAAATCAGACTCAAACGGGCCATTGACTAAACCCCGCAGCGCGGTTCTGGCCAAAATTACATAAAAGGAACACCATGGCCAGTAGCCTGTTTGCGCTTGTTGACGACATCGCCACCATTCTTGATGACGTGGCGCTGCTCTCAAAAGTAGCCGCTAAAAAAACTGCCGGGGTGCTGGGTGACGATTTGGCGCTGAATGCGCAGCAGGTTAGTGGCGTCAAAGCCAACCGCGAGCTGCCGGTGGTGTGGGCAGTGGCAAAAGGATCGTTTATTAACAAAGCGATTTTGGTGCCCTCTGCCCTGGCTATTAGCAGCTTTGTGCCGTGGGCGGTTACGCCGCTGCTGATGGCGGGCGGTGCCTACTTGTGCTTTGAGGGTTTTGAAAAACTGGCGCACAAGTATTTGCACAGCGCATCTGAGCAAGCCGCGCAGCATGAGCAACTGGTCACGGCGCTGGCTGACCCGGCCATCGATTTGGTGGCGGTTGAAAAAGACAAAATCAAAGGCGCGATTCGCACCGACTTTATTTTGTCAGCCGAGATCATCGTGATCACTCTGGGTACGGTGCAGGCCAGCCCGTTTATCACGCAGGTCAGCGTGCTGACCAGTATTGCGGTGGCGATGACGGTGGGCGTTTACGGTCTGGTGGCGGGTATTGTCAAACTCGACGATGGCGGCTTGTACTTGAGCAAACTGGCAGGTGAAAACGCGTGGCGTAAATTTCAGCGCAGCTTCGGCCGGGGTATTTTGTGGCTGGCGCCGTGGTTGATGAAGTTTTTGTCAATTGCAGGCACCGCGGCCATGTTTTTGGTCGGTGGCGGGATCTTGACGCACGGAATTGGGCCAATCCACCACCTGATTGAAAAACTCACTGCCCAGGCTGCATCTGTAGGCGGGGTGGGCCCAGCGCTAAGCGCGATCACGCCACTGCTGATGGATGCTTTGGTGGGCGTGCTGGCAGGCGCGTTGGTACTGCTGGTTGTCAATGGCTTTAAAAAACTGAAACTTAAATTTTGATTTCTTCTGTTGAACTGAACTGGACTGAATCTGGCGCCGCCCGCAGCGCTTTGTGGCGCTCTGAGCGTGTGGCTCCTGTGCCCAAACGCATCGCGCTTGCTGACGACACCATGAGCGCAGACACCGCGTACCGCCTGGCTTGCGAAGGCACTGGGCTGCTGTGGCGCGGTGATTTTCAAAACGCCCGCTTGTTGCTGCAGTCGCTTGCGCGCCGAATCGACAAGCCACCAAAGGCATCCAAAACTGCGCGGCAAGAGCGCAAAAAATCGGCTAGCGACGAGCTTAACGGTGTGCCAGCGGGGCAGGCGTTTCATTTGTACCGGCAAGCGCGTGCGCAACGCGCACGCGTGCTGGGCATGGTGCTGATTGAATTTGCACCTGACTACAGCATCGCGCTGCGGCGCGCACCTGACGCGAAGCAGCCGTGCATCGAAGCGTGGGGGCCAGCAATTGAGGGTGGTGGTGCCAGTGTTGCATCGCTGCGCGAGCTGATGGGCGTCATCAGCGCGCACGAGTGGCGCAAAAAGGGCGTCGAAATTCCGGCACTTACTTCCGCAGGTGCGGCGGTGGCCAAAGCCGCGCCCAACAACCGTATTTACCCGCATTACGGCGTGTTCTCTCCGGTACGCGGTGAGTATGTTGATCTGGTTGCCAAAGCACCGTTGCCAACGCAAAGGCCAGCTAAATTCGTGGCATTTGACATTGGCACGGGTACCGGCGTTCTGGCTGCCGTGATGGCCCTGCGCGATGTTGCCCAGGTAGTGGCTACCGACCAGGAACCGCGCGCCCTCGAATGCGCC
>JANPDQ010000027.1:0-2117 GCA_031431575.1 Polaromonas sp. | reverse complement strand
GGTTGATTTTGAACGGTGAACACGCCGCGCTCGCGCAGTTCAGATCGAAGCGCTAGCAACACGTAAAACATCACGCCAACTCCGGCGATCGATTTGCTTTCAAACTCGCAGCCCGGCTGGTTCGGGTTGACGATCACGTCTGCGTTAGGCAGACCAATTGTTCCGTCAGTCAACGCTGGCAAGTGGTGGTCTGTGACCAGCACCTGTTACCGAGTGCTTTGGCGCGCGCCACGCCGTCAAAGCTGGCGATGCCGTTGTCCACTGTCACCAGCACGTCAGCGCCCAACGCTTTGACGCGCTCGGCGATTGGTGCAGTCAGGCCGTAGCCGTCTACCACGCGGTCAGGCACCAGGTAGCTGACTTTTGTTGCACCGAGTAATTTCAACCCCCGCATACCCACCGCACAGGCGGTTGCGCCGTCGCAATCGTAATCGGCCACGATGCAAATATGCTGGCCTGCCCCAATCGCGTCGGCCAGCAAAACGGCTGCTTCTTTTGCGCCCATCAGCGTGCTGGGGCTCAGCAGCCGTGCCAGGCCTTCGTCCAGTTCGTCGGCTGTGCGCACGCCGCGTGCTGCGTACAACTGGGCCAGCAGTGGATGCACGCCAGCTTGCTGCAGTGCCCACACGGCACGGGGCGGAACGTCTCTTACGTGAATTTTCATGACGCTCTTGTTTTTATAGCTGCTTGAGCATATCGATTGGGCGCTGGGGGCTTAAAACACTCTTAATTTTGCTCAATATGCTGCGTTCGGCGGTTTCAAAAGTCATGGCGTTGCTTTCTCCGCACAGGCTGATACGCACTGTTTTGTTACTTTTTTGCTGCGACAGAAACTGGGCGATTTCGCTGTCGTCCAACACCTTCCACGCTTGCGCGTAAGCAGCCCAATCGTCAGCCAAAGCGGCGTGTGAAAGGCCTCTGGCGATAGCCACTTGTGGGTGCGCGTTAAATGGAGCACTCAAAGCGCCCGACCCACTGACCCAAAATGAATTGATGCTGCGCTGCCCAACAGCCGCGCGCGCGTCGTTGATGGGGTGTGTGTACAGCAGCATTTGCATCTCGTTCTGTAGCAGTTTGATGTTTTTGGACTTTGGCAACCACGGGTCTACATTGCGGCCCAGCACGCGGTCTAGCGATGCGGTGGGCAGGCTCGCAAACACGTCGCCCTCAGCCAGCCATCGGGCAGGCTGCTGGTAATGCAGCGTGATGCCTTCGGTGGCGAAATAGGGTTGCATGGCGGCCAACAGGGTGCGTGCGTCGGCCTCAGTTAGCTTTAGCGTTGCCGGGTCAGTCATAGTGGCGTGCTCGCGGCCCATCGCCCAGTGGCATGGGGTGATGAACGCCCAGGCTTGATGTGGTTTGGCCTTGGCCTCAATCGCTGCCCAAGGAACCAAACCATCTGCTCTGTCTGGCAATCCCCAAGCCTTTGTTAGCACACGCTCGTGCGGCGAGCACAAGCTGTCGGCATGCCCAGCGTCGGTGTCCACCAGCTTCATGCCGCGTAGTAATTTGCTGAGGTTTTCCAGCTCTAACGCGGTAACGGCCTCCAACCAGCCATACCCGGCAGATTTCGCAAAAGGAACGATCAGGTGGGGCGTGGAGTCTGTAGGCATAGTCCTATTGTCCGGGATGCCACAATTGAGTGCTATGCGATTACCTTACGAGTTGATTTTGGGCTGGCGCTACACCCGCGCTGGCCGCGCCACACGCCGCAACGGCTTTATTTCGTTCATCTCTGGCGTGTCGATGCTGGGCATTGCGCTGGGCGTGGCGGCGCTGATTATTGTGTTGAGCGTGATGAACGGCTTTCAAAAAGAAGTGCGCGACCGCATGCTGGGCGTGATCTCGCACATCGAAGTGTTTGCGCCCAACGGCGCGGCACTGCCAGACCCGCAAAAAACACTGACCGAGATCAAGGCCAACCAAAGCGTGGTGGGCGCTGCAACTTTCATTGCCGCGCAAGGCTTGCTGGCTCGTGGTGAAGACATGAAAGGCACTTTGGTGCGGGGCATTGACCCGGCGCTTGAAGGCCAGGTCACTGACCTGGCAGCAACGTCTGGCCCCACGCTGGCCAAATTGGTGCCGGGTGAATTTGGTGTGGTGCTGGGTGGTGAGCT
>JANPDQ010000026.1:0-3079 GCA_031431575.1 Polaromonas sp. | reverse complement strand
TTCCAGCAGGGGCGTGCCGATGATGCCGGTGGTCTTGACCAGCTCGCGCCACGTCGGCACACCGCACTGCACAAAAAAGTTCAGCGATGACGCGTCCATCCATTTGGAAAAGTTCGGAAAAAACACAATGCCGGCCGGGTCACAGTCGCCAAACATGACTTCAACTTCATACACCACCGACACAGTCGCTTTACGCATGCAGTACTTTCATGAAATAAATACTATTAAATTAATAGCTGCTTACGCCCATATTTATTGGACTACAGGCACTATTTACGTAAAAAAAGGCATTTTTAGAGCTTTGCGGGTTCTCCAGCAGCAGCGCAATGCCCTGCCCGCCGCCGACGCAGGCCGATGATATGCCGTAGCGCACCCCGCTGAGCTGCAATTGCCGCGCCAAAGTGATGGTCAAGCGCACGCCGGTGGCTGCCAGCGGGTGACCCAATGCGATTGCCCCGCCGTTGACTTTGAGTTTGCTGGTGTCCAGGCGCAGCTCTTTGGCCACCGCCAGCGTTTGCGCGCCTTGCGCTTCGTTGATTTCAAACAAGCCAATGTCGTCAAGCTTTAAACCGCAGCGCTCTAACAACAAACGAATCAACAAACGAATCGCTTGCGCCGGGCCGATGCCCATGATTTCGGGCGGCACGCCCACCGCTGCTGCCGCCACGATGCGGGCCAATGGCTTTTTGCCTTGTGCTTTCACCCATGTTTTGACGTAGTCGCCAGACGCCACAACACTGGCCGCAGCCGCATCGACCAGCGCTGCTCTGTTGCCGCCGGTTTGTACGCCGCCTTCGTACACAGGCCGCAGCTTGGCCAGTACGTCGATGGGCGAGATGCGTGCATGGGTGTCCAGTGCCACTTGCACGACTTTGCCTGGCTGCCGGACACTACGCGGCGCGTAGCCTTCAAGCGCAAATTTTTCGGTGATAGCAGGAACCATCTCGCCTGCATGAAAACCGCTGGCTTGTGCCGCCACCGCTTTGGCAAACGAGCTGGACGCAAACGCATCGACCTGCTTGCGCTTGATGCCGTATTTTTTGGCAAGATTCTCAGCGGTTTGGATCATGTTGATGCCCGGCCCCAGGTCTTTGAGCGCTTCCCACACGAAGTCTTTGAATTGCGAGACAAAGCCTTTTTGCTTCATGGTGTCTTTTGCATCTGGTTCGGTTTGAAAATCGGATGCACCGCATCACCGTGCAGCGCGTCGACCAATGCGCTGCGGTGTGCCAACACGGCACGTTGGTTTACAGAACCTTTGTCTGTCACTTCGCCTTTGTCAATCGATGGCGGCTCATGCATCACATGCAGCCGGGCAATGCGGTTGGCGCTGCCGGTGGCAGTTTGTGCCAGTGCATTGACGACGTTCTGGAAGTGTGCTGCCACGGGCGCGCTTTGCAAGACCTGCTGCAACGACGCATCGCATTTCATTCCAGCCAGCGTCCGCACCGCCGCTGTCGGAATAATCAGCGCACCGACTTCTCTCAGGTTGACACCCGTTAGCACCGCATCTTGAATGTAAGGCGCACCCGCCGCAATGATTTTGGCGCGCAGCGGGCCTACGCTGACGAAGGTGCCGGTGGCCAGCTTGAAGTCTTCAGCAATGCGGCCGTCAAAGCGCAGGCCCGCGCGGATGTTGTCCGCATCAATCCACTTGACGGCGTCCCCGGTGCGAAAAAAGCCTTCCTCGTCGAACGCATCTGCTGTTTCAGCAGGTGCGCGCCAGTAGCCGGGGGAAACATTCGGACCTTTGTAGCGCACCTCGGTTTTGCCCTGGTTGGGCACCAGCTTGAGCGTCATGCCGGGGGTTGGCACGCCCAGATCGCCAGAGCTGACGTTGGGGCTGGTCACAAAAATGGCGAACGGGCCGGACTCGGTCATTCCCAGGCCGGTCGTCATCACAATGCGCTCACCAATTTCTTTTTCTTGGCACGCGTACAGGTTGTCCCATATCGGTTGGGCCAATGCTGCGCCTGCATAAAAAAACATCTTCACGCGGCTCAGCAAGTTGCGCCGCAGCGCGTCGTCCGTATGCATGGCGTTGGCAATCGCCTCAAAACCCGTCGGCACATTGAAGTACACCGTGGGCGCAATTTCGCGCAGGTTGCGCAGTGTCTCGGCCATCATCGCGGTCGCGGGCTTGCCGTCGTCAATGTAGAGCGAGCCGCCATGAAACAGCACCAGGCCAAAGTTGTGGTTGCCACCAAAAGTGTGACTCCATGGCAGCCAGTCGACCAGCACGGGCGGCTCCTCCAGCAGCACCGGCATGGACTGCGCCATTTGCTGCTGGTTGGCGCACCACATGCGCTGGGTGTTGATCACGGCCTTGGGCAGCTTGGTAGAGCCGCTGGTAAACAAAAACTTGACGATGGTGTCCGGGCCAGTGGCGTGCATTGCAGCGTCTACCGCTGAGGTAGCAGGCGTTGCCAGCAAGTCTGCAAAAGTACTGGTGTTACGGCCTTCAACCGTGCCTGCGCCAAGCACCACTTCGATGCCGGCGCCCACAGCTGCATGGATGGCTTTGGCGTAACGCGCACCATCGGCAGCAAACACCAAACCGGGAGTAGTGGTTTTAAGCACATGGCGCAGCTTGTCAAAGTCCTGGCTGATGAGCGAGTACGGCGGCGACACCGGCACAAACGGCACGCCAGCAACCATGCAACCGAGCGCAAGCAAAGCGTGGTCCAGATCGTTTTCAGACAGGATGGCAACCGGTTTTTCTGCGCTCAGGCCGCGATGGATCAGTGCTTGCGCAATGCATCTGGCGCTTGCCCAAGCCTGCGCGTAGGTCACGTATTGCCAGTCGCCAGTAGCTCCGCCTTGCAGCGGTTCGCGCCTGGCCATGAAGGTGCGCTCTGGCGCTGTGTGCGCCCAGTGCTGCAAGCGGTCGGTAATGCGCGTTGGGAAATCGGCCAGCGCCTGGTCAGCGCTCAGATATTGCGTACCCGCCGCGCCGTCGTGCAATGCAACGCGTGTCACGCCAAAACGCAGAGAACGAAACCTGGGAGCAGTCACGTGCGCATTTCGTCAGTGTTTTTTAACCTTGGCAGCTTTTCCATCCAGGAATGCTTTGACACGG
>JANPDQ010000025.1:0-2110 GCA_031431575.1 Polaromonas sp. | reverse complement strand
GGGTTGGTGTCGTCAAAGCGCAGGTGGCACACGCCGCCGTAATCGCGTGCCAGGCCAAAGTTCAGGCAAATGCTTTTGGCGTGGCCGATGTGCAGGTAGCCGTTGGGTTCTGGCGGGAAACGCATGCGCACTTTTTGCGTGTCCAGTGGTCCCGCCGCATGGTGCGCCGCGTCGCCGGGGCTGCCGCCCCAGTGGCGCCCGTTGTAGGTGCCTTGGGCCAGGTCTTTTTCAATGATTTGGCGTAAAAAATTGCTTGAAAAAGTGCTTGGTAATGGGGTGTCTATGGGGTTGGCTGATGGGGTGTTTGCGGACGTCATGGCTTGATTTTAAGTTGTTGCCCGCAAAACCTTACGCTGGAGCTTACGTTTTGCAACTTAGTTAACGCGCGTGGGGGTAGTCGGCCAGGCCATTTGCGCGTTAATCTTTATACATGGCGTATTTTCCACGCCAAGGAGTTGATGATGACCTTACTTCAAAACGTTGCTACCCAAACACCAGCCACCAAACGCGTTGCATACGCCATGGGTGCAGCCGCAGTTGTACTTGGCAGTCTGGCCTTTGCGGGCGCAGCGCAGGCCCGAGACAACGTGCAATTTTCAGTCCAGATCGGTTCGCCCGGCTATGCCTATCCGGTGTATTCACAGCCACCAGTGGTTTATGTGCAGCCGCAACCCGTGTACGTTCAACCGCGCCCTGTTTACTTACAGCCAGCGCCGATTTATTACCAGGGCCCGCCGGTGTACTACCGCCAACCGCAGGTTACTTACGGCTACCCCAGTGGCCCGCCGCAACGCTACCGTGACGGGCGCTGGCGCAACCACGACGACCACGGCTGGAAGCACAACCGGGGTGGCTACTACGTGCAGCCGCAACAGGGCTACGGGCCGGTGTATTACCAGCGATAAATTGACAGAACGACGCAAAGACCGGGTCGAAAAAAAACCTGCACAACGATCTTTTGTGCAGGTTTTTTTTATGAGCGGCTTCAAAGCGCCGCGGCGCTTGACCAGACCTTATGCGGCTTTCCAGAAGATGTAGTCAGCCTGGTAGGGCAGCGTGATTTTGTCGCCCAAGTCGGCAGGGCCGCATGCTTTGGTAATGTCTTGCCCGCCCTTGGTGTTCAAGCGCTGAATGTAGGTGATGTTTTGCATCGCACCTGCCATCACGCCCGGTGTGCCTTTAGACAACTGCACTGGGATGTTTGCGCCGCCCTGGCTCGGGGCAATGGCAATTTGTGTGCCCACCACAATTGAGCCGTCCATGTGCGTCCAGGTTGCGGGTGGGCCACTGTAGGTGCCAACCGCTTTGCCGGTTCGGTCTAGCAGCTCGGCTTTTGGCGTGGCCAGTGCCCAGCCGTTTTGGCCGCTTGCAGCCACGTTTGCGCGGCATTCGTAATTGAGCACGCCCACGCCTGTGGTTTCAAGTGCCACCACGTTGCCCGCAGGTACGCGCACCATGTCGGCAACCTTGTCTTGTGAAAACTCCTTGGCGGGCGGCTTGGCGGTTGAGCAGGCGGCCATGATGAAGGCTGTGCCAACCACCATGGCAATGCTGGCTGCTGCGCCTTTGCCGTAAGCGATGGCGGTGTTGTGAGTTGATTTCATAGATTTCCCTTGGAGTTGTAGTTTTGCAATTGGTAAGTAGCAAGTACAACCCGCAGCGGTAGCTTGCCGTGTAGGACAGACCTTGCAGCGCGTGCAAGTCAATAGCAGCAACACAAAACGCACTGAGCATAAAAAGCGACGCGCGGTGTGACAAATCGTGTGGCTATGATGTCCATTCACCGATCACTTTTGAAGGCTTTTATGTTCATCAGGTTGCCTGCAGCGATTACTTTTGTGTTGGTATTGTTTAACCTGGGGGCATGCACAACCGCACCGACGCACAAAGCTCTTGCAACGGCAGAGCAAGCCGGGCAATTGCCAGCGCTGGTGCCAGTGCGGCGTTTTGTGGCCAATATTGATGCAGCTGGCGGCTACCAGCTGGCCCCAAATGGCCAACGATTGATGTGGGTGCAAACTGTGGGGTTGGACGTTGGCCTGGCCGTACGGGATGTGGCAAACCCAACAGCTGTCACAACTTTTGCCACGGGCAATATGGGGCGGCGCGG
>JANPDQ010000024.1:0-2911 GCA_031431575.1 Polaromonas sp. | reverse complement strand
GCTGACCGACCCGGAGCAAGCGGCCGATTTCGTCAAACGCACGCAGCTTGACGCGCTGGCCATTGCCATTGGCACCAGCCACGGCGCGTATAAATTTACACGCAAGCCCACTGGCGATATTTTGGCGATTGAGCTCATCAAGGAAATCCACCGCCGCATTCCCAACACGCATTTGGTAATGCACGGCTCGTCCAGCGTGCCGCAAGACCTGCTTGCCGAAATTCGCAAGTACGGCGGCGACATGAAGGAAACCTACGGCGTGCCAGTTGAAGAGATTCAAAAAGCGATCAAGTTCGGTGTGCGAAAAATCAACATTGACACTGATATCCGCCTGGCCATGACGGCAGCCGTGCGCAAGTTTTTGCATGAAAACCCAAGCAAGTTTGACGCACGCGAATGGCTCCGGCCCGCCACCGCTGCGGCCAAAGCCATTTGCAAGCAGCGCTACATCGAGTTTGGCTGTGAAGGCCAAGGCGCGAAGATCAAAGGCGACACGCTGCAGGTGGTTGCCGCCAAATACGCCAAGGGTGACTTGGCGCAAGTAGTGCACTGACAGGCCGTGTATTGATAAATTACCCAGCCTGTCTCAGTGGATTGGCGATAATTCAAAGCCCAGCCGTTTCTTTAGCGGCCTGGGCTTTTTTACTGTGACAACCGACATGACCCCAGCCCTTCACACATCCGCACTGACCTCCTTGGCATTGCTTGCGCGAGGCAAAGTCCGCGACAACTACGCGGTCGGCAAAGACCGCCTGCTGATGGTGGCGAGCGACCGCATCAGCGCGTTTGACGTGATCTTGGGCGAGCCCGTGCCCGGCAAGGGCGCGCTGCTCACGCAGATGGCGCTGTTCTGGTTTGGCAAGCTCAGCCACATTTGCCCCAACCATCTCACGGGCGAGTCCCCTGAAAGCGTCGTCACGCTTGCCGAAGTGTCGCAAGTTGTTGGCCGCTCCATGCTGGTCAAGCGCCTAAAACCCATCCCGGTTGAGGCCGTGGTGCGCGGCTATTTGGCCGGTAGCGGCTGGGCTGAATACCAGGCGTCGCAATCGGTCTGCGGCGTGCCGCTGCCAGCAGGTTTGAATAACGCCAGCAAGCTGCCCGAGCCGATTTTTACCCCCGCAGCCAAAGCGGCGCAGGGCGAGCATGACGAAAACATCAGCTATGAGCAGGTCGTGGCGGTAGTGGGCGCTGACCTCGCTGAAAAAATCAAACGCATCAGCATAGAAATTTACCAAACCGCCGCCGCCTTTGCGCTGACCAAAGGCATCATCATTGCCGACACCAAGTTTGAATTTGGGCTGGACGACAACGGCACGCTAACGTTGATGGACGAAGTGCTGACGCCCGACTCGTCCCGCTACTGGCCCATTGAAGGTTATGAAGCCGCGTTTGCAGCAGGCCAAAACCCGCCAAGCTACGACAAGCAGTTTGTCCGCGACTGGCTGGAAGCGGTTCGCATCAACGGCAAACCTTGGGACAAAACCCCACCATCACCGCGCCTGCCCGACGACGTGGTGGCCAAGACGGCGGCCAAGTATCAGGAAGCTTTGACCAGATTGATAGCTTGAATGTTGCGGCTGTCATTGCGGCCCTAAGCAGCAATCCATGCAGCGCCTTATGGCGCAGGTGAATCCACATGAGCTGCCAAATCCATGCTGTCGTGCAAAACGCGAAGCACAGTCAAGGTGTCCTCATCTACCCGGAAGACAAAGAAATGCCGAGGTTTTTCTACACCTACCCAGATTGGTTTTTTGCGACTGAAGCGCAAGTGATAAACAAAGACGCCTTGGGGCATGGCAGGATGATGCCGCACACCCAAGCGTGTTGGCTCGGCTAGCAGGTCACCGAGCGCGGCCTCCATCAAACTGTCATAGCGCAGGCTGGTTAATTCGCCAAACTTGGCCGACGTCCAGTCTTGAATCGCCGCCACATCTTGCAGCGCCAAGGCTGTAAATTCGGGGCCAAGCATTTCAGGTTGCGGTTTTGCCAGCCCGCAGCGTCTTCAAATGCGCTCCAAATTGCTTAGCTGAACTGAAGCTCACAACGCGCCCAGCTTCAAAATCATCCATCCCCAGCTGCACCGCACCCAACAAAGCCTTGAGCCGGGTGTCTTCCTGCTTGAGCTTTTCTTCATGCAAACGCAAGCTGTCGCGAATGACTTCGCTGACGTTGTTGTAGCGGCCTGATGCGACCAGCTGCTTGGTATAGCTCTCAAAATAGGGGGTAAGGGCGACGCTGGTGGGCATGCTTTGGCTCCGATCAAGTCTGTTGTTATTAAACTTTAACATATGCAATCTTATTCGCGCATCAACGGCAAACCGTAGGACAAAACCCCACCCGCCCCGCGCCTGCCGGATGAAGTGGTGGCGAAGACGGCGGCGAAGTATCAGGAAGCCATGACGCGGCTGATGGCCTGAAAAGGTCCGGTTTGGCTTAAAACGCCGCGTTTCAGCCTTTTTAGGCTGTTTTAGGGTATCAAATCGGCCTATAGTCCAATGAATACGGGCGCAAGCAGCTATTAAATCAGAAGTACTCTTGAAAGCCCTCCCACCATGGCACAGTGCGACAGCATGGCGGTTTGGTGTCTGTTAACTCGTCAAAGGAATGGTCAAGACGTGATTTTTGGTTGAAAATCGTAGCGAATTTCAAACAGGTTAGTTGGTAAGCGTTGCCGGGTTTGTCTCTGTTTTTATCGAAACACTCTATTAAATAGGAGCAAGATCAAACGCCATTTTTCATAGGGAAACTTGCCATGTTGTGTTGCAGCACCTTGTGGTGTAAGTTGCGGTGGAGTGTCAAAGTCGGTTCTGACTCCCCTTCTGACCTGCCTAGAACAATGAGAACAATGGGGGTCAGACTCCAATTAAATCTAATTCGACGCTATTTTCAAGCGATAAATAGGCCTCTAGCC
>JANPDQ010000023.1:0-2906 GCA_031431575.1 Polaromonas sp. | reverse complement strand
CACACCATGGCAAAGCCGCAGTTACAAAACGGCAAATACCGCAAATGCGCCCGATGGCCAAAGACATTGGCGCGCAGAAAAAGAAATTGCAGTGTTCGACAAGTTTTTGGCAAAGCGCGGTACGCGCTGACCGCCAGTTGCCTGCCTTTCTGTCTGCCAATCTTTCGCGATGTAGTCAAAACATGTACGGGTTAGCTAGCAAGCAGCGGCGCATTCATTTTGAAGTTGAATGGCGAGATTGAACCATTAAATTGAATGGCCGATGTTTGATCTGAATCAATGCGGCTCGGTGGTCATTCAATAACATGACCGGTGCCGCCTGCAACATCACTTGACCATGTTCTCCAACACCCGAACCCATCGCCACACTGCGCTTGCAATGCTGCTGCTGTGGACTTTGACGATAGCTTCGGGGTTTGCCAATGCTTGCTTGCTGGAGCAGCCGGGTGCGCACCCGCACACCGCTGCAACTGCGCATGTCGGAACGCAGGTCAGTAGGCACACTGAAGCGCTGGACGAAACATCCGGGGCTGTTCATCATAGTCAGCCAGATTATTTGCAACCGGTCGGCCTGCAAACCTCGAGCGATCCGTCAAAAACGTCGCATGATGCCTGCCTTAAAGTTTGCGACGACAGCGCCCGGTCCTTGCCCAAGCAGCACGCATCAAGTCTGCTTGATCTGGGCCACATGGTGGTGGTTGCCGTGTCGTGGTCTGCAGGTGTTGCCACCATGCTTGAGCACGGTCAGCCAAACGATGCCCAAGTCGTTACATCAAGGCTGCCTCTGCGAGTTCGCTACGCCCGACTTGCGCTTTAGCGCGAAGCTGCTCCCTGCTTGGTGCAGGCCTGGCGCTTTGCCCACATTTCAAAACAAATCTACTTCCGGCTAAGTGCCGTTTCGCCAGTATTTGGTTAAGTCAGCTCGGCTTTGCACCAGCATGTTCGCCTTTGATTTGTAAGCTTCCTACCGTTTTTTCAACAGGAGTATTTCATGACCAATTTTCGATTTTTCCCAATGGCGCTGGTGATCAGCGCCGCTAGCCTGCTTGCTGCCTGCAACACCGCGCCTTCAATGCCGATGGCGATGCCGATGGGCATGGCGAATGCAGCTGCACCGGGCACTTTGCCGCCCGACCACTTGGCACACATGGACACACAGACAAAAGCCATGCAGGCCATGCACGAAAAGATGATGGCTGCCAAAACCCCTGAAGAGCGCAACGCAATGATGGCTGAACACATGAAGTCCATGCAAGACGGCATGAAGATGATGGAGGGAATGGCCAGCCCGGGCCGGATGGGTGCAGCGGGCACCAAAGCCATGCCAGGCGACATGGGTGCGAATCAGTTGATGATGGAAAAGCGCATGGCAATGATGCAGACCATGATGAAAATGATGATGGACCGGATGCCTGCTGCGCCAGCGCGGTAAGGGCTACGCCATGATGCAAAGACGACAATTGTTTCAGTTCGCTGGCGTAGTTGCGGTGGCTGCTGCTGGTGGTGCCGCGTGGATGTATTACGGCTCGCCGCGCTCCAGCGCGGTGCCGGGCGTGCCGTTCTTCCCCGGGTAGCAGACCTATGTCTTACATTGCCACAACCTGGAGCATGAAGACGCTGGAATGATGATTAATTTCCGGGTGGTTACTTGATAGCTATGTCATGCCTGAATTCTTTTCATCCCAACTCTCAACTTTAACCAGCGACACAAAAAGGAGTCGATATGAACTACGAAAACATGATGGGTATGCACGCCATTTGGTGGGTTTTTTGGGTAGGTCTGGTCATTTCGATGCTTTTTTGGGGAGGGGGCGGTTCTGTGCGACGCAGCAAACCACGCGAGACGCCCCACGAAGCATTGCGCCGACGCCTAGCCAGCGGTGACGTAAACACTGAAGAGTATGAAAAGCGAAAAGCCCTGTTGGACCGCGACAGCTAAGCCGCGCACTTTAATTCACACACGACCGACATACAACCGACACACAACCGACATACAAGGAATCTCCATGACTACCATCCATCTTGAAGTTCAGGGCATGAGCTGTGGCGGCTGTGTGAAAAGCGTTACCGCTGCTTTACAGCCATTGCCCGGCGTTCAGGCTGTTGCAGTTGACCTGCCAGCGGGGCGTGTCACAGTCAATGGCGATTTTGCACAAGGCACTGACCCGTTGGTATTGGCATTGACGGCTGCGGGTTATCCGGCAAAACTGACCGGTGCAACTGCTGCGGCAACAACAGCAGGCGCAAAAAAAGGTGGCTGCTGTGGATAAGCAAGTCGCACCTGATGCAGACCTTGAATTGGCGCTGCTAAAAGACCCGGTGTGCGGCATGACCGTGACTGAACAGTCACCGCATCAGGCAGAGCATATTGGCACGCGCTATTACTTTTGCAGTGCAAGTTGCAAAACCAAATTTAACGCAAGCCCTGCCCAGTACATCGCAGCCAAACAGTTTGATGAGCTTAAAACACCTGCGCCAGCCGTAGCTGTTGAAAAGCTGAGTGCGAAGGGCGCGACTTACACCTGCCCGATGCACCCGGAAATTCGGCAGGACAAGCCCGGGAACTGTCCCATTTGCGGCATGACGCTGGAACCCTTGATCCCTGAGCTTGAAGAGGGCGAAAACAAAGAGCTGATTGATTTTCAGCACCGCTTTTGGTGGACGCTGCCTTTGACGGTGGTGGTCACGCTACTGGCCATGGTGGGGCACACTCTGGCATTGTTTAGTATGGCCACGCAAAGCTGGATTGAGCTTGTGCTGTCACTGCCCATCGTGTTGTGGGCGGGGTGGCCATTTTTTAAACGCGGCTGGGAGTCCGTTGTTAACCGCAGTCCGAACATGTGGACGCTGATCAGCTTGGGCACAGGCGCGGCGTTCGTTTATAGCGTGGTTGCAACGTTTGCGCC